>NZ_JBHXMY010000100.1:0-14027 GCF_042720195.1 Nocardia sp. NPDC058497
CGGTGGGACACCGCCACGCCCTTCGGGCGGCCGGTCGATCCCGAGGTGAAGATTACGTAGGCCGTGTTCGCGGGGCGTAGCGGCGCGAGGCGGTCGCGGTCGGTGAGCGGGGCGTCGCTGTGTTGCGACAGTTCGATCTGCTCGACGGACAGGACCGGGGTTCCTGGCGCGGTGAACCCGGTGCCGGCGGTGGTGACTACGAGCACCGGTGCTGCGGTGTCGAGGATGTACTGCGAGCGTGCCGCCGGTTGTTCGGGGTCGATCGGTACGTAGGCGCCGCCTGCGGTGCTGACCGCGTACATCGCGACGACCAGGTCGACCGATCGCCGCATGGCCAGCGCCACCCGGGACTCCGGTCCCACACCCGCCGCGACCAGGTATCGCGCCAGGCGGTTCACGCGGGCGTCGAGTTCGGCGAAGGTCCAGCGCGCACCGTCCGCGACGAGCGCGACCGCATCCGGCGTGGCAGCTACGGTGGCGGCCAGCAGCGATGCGAGGGTCGCGTCCGGATGTGTCTGTCGCGCAGTGCGATTCCAGGTGTCGAGGATCCGGGACCGCTCGGCCGGGGCGAGCAGATCGATCGTGTGGACAGGCGCACCGGGGGTGGCCAGGACGGCGTCGACGAACCGGGTGAGCCGGTCGAGGAAGCCGCGGACGGTGGAGGCGTCGAACAGGTCGGTGGCGAAGGTGCAGTAGCCGCTGATCCCGGCCGGGGAGCCGTCGGTGTCGTAGCGGTCGGCCAGGATCAGGTGCAGATCGAACTGCGAGAGCTCGCGGTCCAGTTCCACCGACGAGACGCTGATGCCGGGCAGGTCCATCCGCACCTCGGCCAGATTCTGGAACGACAGGCCGACCTGGAACACGGGGTGCCTGGCGGTGGAGCGGGCCGGATTGAGTACCTCCACCAGGCGTTCGAACGGGACGTCGGCGTTGGCGAACGCCTGTAGGTCGATTTCGCGCTGGCGGGTCAGCAGCTCAGCGAAGCTGGCGTCGCCGTCGACCTGGGTGCGGAAGACCAGCGTGTTGACGAACATGCCGATCAGATCGTCGAGTTCGGCCTCACCGCGTCCGGCGACGGGCGTGCCGATCGCGATATCGGTGGTGCCGGACAGGCCCGCCAGGACGACTGCCAGCGCTGTGTGCACGGCCATGAACAGGGTCGCCCCATGCACCCGGGACAGCTCGACGAGCGCGGCGTGGGTCGCGGCGTCGATGGTCAGCGGCACCCGGCCGCCCGCGTAGGACTGGATCGGCGGTCGCGCCCGGTCCCTGGGGAGCTCGAGCTGATCGGGCAGACCGGCGAGTGTCTGCTGCCAGTAGGCGATCTGGCTCGCGGCCATCGAGGTGGGATCGGCTTCGTCACCGAGTAATGCCTGCTGCCACACGGCGTAGTCGGCGTACTGCAGGGCCAGGGGTTCCCAGGCGGGTGCCGTGCCCTGCACGCGGGCGCTGTAGGCGGTCACCAGATCACGCGTGAGTGGGCCACCGGAGAAGCCGTCACCGGCGATGTGGTGGACCGTCATGGCCAGGACGAAGTCCTGGGGTGCGAGTTCGAACAGAGTGGCCCGCAACGGCACCGCGCCGGTGACGTCGAAGACCGTCGAAACCAGCTGCGCGACTGCTATTTCCACGTTGTCGGCGGTGTCGGCTCGCAACCAGGGCACGTCGGGATGGTCCGGTGGCAGGACGACCTGCACCGGTGTGTGGTCGATGACGGGATACACCGTGCGCAGGATCTCGTGTCGCGCGACGACATCGGTGAACGCTTGCCGCAACGCAGCAGTGTCGAGCGCACCGGTCAGCCGCAGCACGACCGGAATGTTGTAGGCGGCGGTGCGGGTGTCGAACCGGTTCAGGAACCACATGCGCTGCTGCGCGGGCGAGAGCGGCAGCCGATCCGGTCGCGGTTGCGCCCGCAGAGCGGGGCGGTGGGCCGTGCGGGTCAGCCGGGCGATTTCCCTGGCGCACTCGGCGACCGTGGGAGCCGCGAACAATACGCGCACCGGCACCCTGAGGTCGACGGCGGCGCCGAGCCGCGCGGTCAACCGGGTCGCGAGCAGCGAATTGCCGCCCCGGTCGAAGAAGTTGTCGTCGGCGCCGACACATTCCGCGCCGAGCACCTCGGCGAACACCTCGGCGACCGTCCGTTCCAGCTCGGTCGACGGCTCGCGGTAGTGGCAGGCCGCGAAGACCGGTGCGGGCAGGGCTTTCCGGTCGAGTTTACCTGCCGAGGACAGCGGGATCCGGTCCAGCACGACCACCGCCGCCGGGACCAGGTGCGCGGGCAGCATCGACGACGACCACCGTGTCACCGCGCCGGGATCGATGTCGCGCCCGGTCACATAGGACACCAGCACGGTGTCACCGGCCGGGTTCTGTGCACCGACGGTGACCGCGAAACTGACCTGCGGGTGCCGCGTGAGGACGGCGTCGATTTCGCCCGGCTCGATGCGGAAGCCGCGGATCTTGACCTGGAAATCGGTGCGCCCGAGGTACTCCAGTTCGTAGGAGCCCGCCGCGGCGCCGCGGACCCACCGGACCTGGTCGCCGGTGCGGTACATGCGCTCGCCCGCCACGCCCCAGGGGTCGGCGACGAACCGGTCCGCGGTCGCGGCGCTGCGCCCGCGATACCCGCGCGCGAGGGCGGGGCCCGACAGGTACAGCTCGCCGGTGGCGCCGACGGGCACCGGATGCAACCGGCCGTCCAGGACGACGGCCCGCATCCCCGGCACGGGGCGGCCGATCGAAATGCGTTGTCCGGCACGCAAAGTCGCGTAGGTCGCGCCGATGGTCGCCTCGGTCGGGCCGTAGCCGTTGAGGAAGTAGCGGCCGGGCTGCCAGATGGCCAGGAGTTCGGCGGTGGTGGCCTCGCCGCCGGCGGACACACACACCAGGTCCGGCAGGCCCGCGGGGTCGAGGGTGCCGAGCAGCGCGGGGGTGATGATCGTGTGGGTGACCCGTTCGGTGCGCAGCAGGTCGTCCAGTTCGGCGCCGCCGACGGTGTCGGGCGGCGCGATGACCAGGGTGGCGCCGCGGTGGAAGGCGGTGCCGATCTCCTCGATCGATTGGTCGAAGCTGGGCGAGCACACGTGCAGCATCCGGTGGTCGTGGCGCAGCCCCATCAGGTTCGCCGAGTGCGCGATGAGCGCGCCGAGTCCGGCGTGGGTGACCGAGACACCCTTGGGCGCACCGGTGGAGCCGGAGGTGTAGATCACGTACGCCGCATGGTCGCGGCGCAGTGACGCCCGGCGGTCCCGGTTGCGGACCGGGGTCGACGCACGGGTCTCGATGCGCGAACGCACGGCCGGGTCGTCGAGGACCAGCCAGCGCACGGATCCGGCGAGGCTGTGCACGCGAGCGGCCACGGTGATGCCGACCGTCGCACCGGAGTCGTCGAGCATGTGCCGGACCCGGTCGGCGGGATAGTTCGGGTCGACCGGCAGGTACACCCCGCCGGCTTTCGCGACGGCCCAGAACGCGAGGATCGACTCGTAGCTGCGGGGAATCGCCGACGCGACCACGGTTTCCGGGCCGACACCGTCGGCGATCAGGACCCGCGCCAGGCGGGAGGACGCTTCGTCGAGCTCGCCGTAGGTGACGGTTCGTCCGTTGTCGCGCACCGCGATGCGGTGCTGTCCGTAGCCGGTGCCGCGGACCAGGAGTTCGGGCAGGGTGCCGGTCGCGGGCGGTGTCGCGCCGTCCCCGATCCGGGTCAGCAACGCCGATTCCGTCTGGTCCGACAGCGGCAGGTCACCCACCGGTGTTTCCGGTCGCTGCGCGACCGTGCTCAGCAGGCGCAGGAGACGACGGACGAAGGTGTCGGCCGCGTGCTCGTCGAAAAGTGTTCGGGCGAAGGACATTTCGATGGACATGCCTGCGTCGCCGTCGAGCACTGCCACGGCGAGGTCGGCGTCATCGGTTGGCAGGTCGCCGATGACGAGAGACACCTGTCCCAGCGACCCCGGCTCGGCACCGAGCAGGATGGCCAAGTCGGCGTGGGAGATTCCGGCATGGGCCAGGCCCTCGGACTCGGCGCGGTGAGCCGGTGCGAGCAGGTCGACGAACCGGGTGGCCGGGTCCACCTGGGTACGCAGCACCAAGTCGGTGTTGCCGGGCGTCGTCCCGCCGATCACGATGTCGCCGGTTCCGGTCAGCCGCGCGAGCAGCACGGCCAGGGTCGTGCGCACCAGCGTCGACCATGTCACACCGGAGGATTCGGTGAGCAGGCGCAGGTCACGGTGCACCGCCGACGGGATCGGCAGCTGGGTGCGTCCCCGCCCGGTCGGCTGCTTGTTCTCGCTGTGCCGATCCGTGGGGAGCGCGAGCCGGCCGGGCAGGTCGGACAGGGTCCGCCGCCAGTAACTCGATTGCGTGATCGGATCGGTCGTGGCCGAGCGGAGCCGGTGCGCGATGGCTGTCGCGGTGGTGTCCGGTGTGGCGATCAGGTCGTCGATGACCGTGCGGAGCCGGTCGGTGACGGCCTGTGCGGTGGCATCGGCGACGAGATCGCGGCGGTACTTGATCTGCACCTGGGTGCGGGCGCCGAGGAACACCAGGATCGTGATCGGGTAGTGGGTGTGGTCGGCGCCGCGCAGGTCGTCGATGCTCAGGTCGCCGAGCGCGCCGCCCGCCTGCCGGAGACCGTCGACGTCGACGGGGAAGGACTCGAAAGCGAGCATGGTGTCGAACAATTCACCGAGCCCCGCCACACGCTGGATCGCGCCCAGCCCGAGATGGTGATGATCCAGCAGCGACGCCTGCTCGGCCTGCACATCACGGATCAGCTCTCCGACCGTGCCGGTGGCATCGATCCGGACCCGCACCGGAACCGCGTCCACAAATAGGCCGATCATGTCGCCGACACCGTCGAGATGCGGTGGACGGCCGGACACGGTGGCGCCGAACACGACATCGTCACTGCCGGTGCTCGCGGCGACGACCAGACCCCACGCCGTCTGGAACACGGTATTCGGCGTCACCTCGGCAGCGGCGGCGAACGCGGTCAGCTCACCGGTCCGGTCGCTGTCGAGCTCGAACTCGCACAGACCGAAACCATCGCCGGAGGCGGGCGGCCACGTCAATTCCGGCGCGAGCACGGTCGGGTGCACCCCGGTCAGGACCTCGGACCACGCGCGTTCCGCGGCCGCACGGTCCTGGCGGGTGAGCCACTCGAGGTAGTCGCGGTACGGCCGCACCGGCGGCAATACCGCCGCGTCGCCGTCGGTCGTGTACAGGACGAGCAGTTCCTTCATCAGCAGCGGCATGGACCAGCCGTCGAGCAGGATGTGATGCCCGGTCAGGACGAGATGGCTACGCCCGGAACCGGTGGCGTACACCGTGAATCGCAGCAGGGGCGCGATCGCCGGATCGAAACCCGCGTGCTGATCGGCGGCCAGCAGGGTGGGCAGATCGGTGTCGGCGACATCGCCGACGATCCGCAACGGCGCCTCGATCGAGTCGGCCACCAGTTGCACCGGTGTCCCGTCGGGCGCGGTGACGAACGCGGAGCGCAGGTTGGCGTGCCGGGCCAGGACGGTCCTGGCCGCGCGGCGCAGCCGGTCGATGTCCAGCTCGCCGGTCAGGTCGGCGACGAGTTGGATGACGTAGGCGTGCACCGACTCGTCGAGCAGTTCGCCGAGGGCCAGCAGGGACTGCTGCAGCGGGGACAGCGGCAGCACGTCCGCCAGCCCGGGGTAGCTGTGGCGCCAGATATCGAGGTCGGTCTGCGACACCCGCACCAGCGGGACATCGGAGGGGGTGAGTCCGCCCGCGTCCGGGTGCCGGGTGTGCTCGGCGAGGGCCGCGAGGCGGTGTGTCCACTCGTCGGCCAGTTCCCGTACCGCGGGCTCGTCGAGGATGCCGGTGGCGTAGCGGAAGCTCGCCTGGAGTTGCAGACCGGACTCGGTGTTGACGGCGATGGCGTTGATGTCGAGGACGGCGTTCGCGGGCAGGGTGGGGTCGTAGTCGACGTCGATGTCGCCGAGATCGGCGGTGGGCAGCCAGGCGGCGTCACCCGAGGGTTGGGTGGCTGCGGTCGCGCGGCCCAGGTAGTTGAAGCCGATCTGGCCGATGTCGCCGGTCAGCTGGCTCTCGGTGGCCGGATTGTGGCGCAGGAGGCCGAAACCGATGCCGTTGTCGGGCACCGACAGCAGCTGTTCCTTGACCGTCCGCACCGTCGCTGCGAGTCCCTCAATGCTGGTGGCGTCGATGCCGGACAGGTCGAGGACGACGGGGTACACGCTGGTGAACCAGCCGACCGTGCGCGTCAGATCGGCGCCGGGGACGGCGTCTTCCACTCGCCCGTGCCCTTCGAGCCGGATGCGGAGGGTGGCGGAGTCGACGCCGCGCCGGGAACGCCAGTCACGCACGGCGAGGGCGAGAGCGGTGAGCAGGGCGTGGTCGGCGCCCGCCCGGTACTGCGCGGGCAGGGTCGTGAGCAGCGATTCGGTGACCTCGACCGGTACCTGCACGGTGATCGACCGCATGGTCGACTCGGTGTCGAGCGCGCTGTCCACCGCGCGTCGGCCGAGCAGCGGGTCCGGGGTGGACATGACCTGTCGCCAGTAGCCGAGTTCGGCGGTGCGGTCCGCCGCCGCCAGGCCGTGCGCCCAGCGGCGGAAGGAGGTGCCGACGGGTGGCAGCGAGATCTCTTGTCCCGCAGCGTATTGCGCCCAGGCGACGACCAGGTCGGGGAGCAGGATCCGCCAGGACACACCGTCGATGACGTAGTGGTGCGCGGCCACCGCGAGCACATCGCGTGCGCCTTGCCTGCGCACCCAGGTGAGGGCGATCATTCGCGCATTCGCGGGATCGAGCGCCGACAACGCGGAATCCATTGCGGCGCTGCCGATCCGGGTCAGCTCGGCGCCGTTCGCGTCGGCCGCGTCGAGTTCGGACACCAGCGAATTCGCGTCGACGGCCTCGGCAGGCAGCACCTCGAGCTGCCACCGGCCGCCGTCGTGCCGCAGGCGGGAACGCAGCATGTCGTGGTGACGCAGCACCGCGGCGACGGTGGCGACCAGACCGGCTCGATCGATGTCGTCGGGCAGCGCCAGGACCATCGTCTGCGCGAAGCGGTCACTGGAGCCGCCGGTCAGGAACTCGGCGTGCACCGGCGTCAACGCGACCGCACCGACGCCACCGCCCGGCAGCTCCGCCAGCATCGGCGCGGAAGGACTGTCGAGCGCGGCGATCTCGGCCAGCTTCGCCACGGTACGGTGCTCGAACACCTCCCGCGTCGTGAAAACGATGCCCGCCGCCCTGGCGAGCGAGACCAGCTGGATCGACAGAATGCTGTCGCCACCGATCGCGAAGAACGAATCGTGCACGCCCACCGACGGCACGCCGAGTACACGGGCGAACAGGTCGGCCAGGCGCGTCTCCAGTTCCCCCATCGGTTCGCGGGCTATCGCGGTCACAGCGACGGGTTCCGGTAGTGCCTTACGGTCGAGCTTGCCGTTGGAGGTCAGCGGCATCGCGTCGAGCACCACGATCGCCGAGGGCACCAGGTGGGCAGGCAGGCACTGCGTGGCGTACTCGGTGAGCGTGGCCGGATCGACCGTACGGTCCTGTGCGGCAAGGACATAGGACACGAGTGTCATCGACCCGGATGCGGTCGTCCGGCCCACCGTCACCGCGGATTCGACGTCCGCGTGGCCGGCGAGCACGGCATTGACTTCACCGGGCTCGATGCGGAACCCGCGGACTTTGAGCTGGGTGTCCGCGCGGCCCACGTAGTCGAGTTCGCCATGGCGCAGGCGCACCAGGTCGCCCGTGCGGTACATCCGCGCCCCGGGGACGCCCCACGGGTCGGCGACGAATCGGGACGCCGTCATCGCAGGCTGGTTTCGGTAGCCGCGGGCCAGCGCGTTCCCGGCCAGGTACAGCTCGCCGGTGACGCCCGGCGCGACCGGGTTCAACCGGGCGTCCAGCACCATCGCCGAGGTCGACTGCACCGGAGCGCCGATCGTGATGCGCTGTCCCGCAACGAGTTCGGCGTAGGAGGAGATGATCGTGGTTTCGGTGGGGCCGTAGCCGTTGAGGTAGCGGCGGTTCGGCTGCCATTTCGCCAGCAGCTCGGGCGTGGTCACGTCACCGCCGACCGACACGAGCTCGAGCTGGTCGAGTCCGGCAGGGTCCAGCGTGCCGAGCACGGCGGGCGTGATGATCGCGTGCGTGACGGACTCGGCGGCCAGGATCTCGGCGAGCTCGCCGCCACCGACGATCTCGGCGGGCACGACCACCAGCGTCGTCCCGGTGGAGAACGCGCACAGCCATTCGAGCACCGACGGGTCGAAGCAAGGCGAGCAGATGTGCAGAAAACGGTGATCCGGTGCGAGCTGGTAGCGGCGGACCGCCTCGTCCACGAGATCGCCCAGGCCCGCGTGGGTCACCGTGACACCCTTGGGCAGGCCAGTAGAGCCCGAGGTGTAGATGACATACGCGGGGTGCCGCACCCGCAGCGGCGCGAGACGGTCGGCATCGGTGACAGGTGTGGCGTCGTGCGCGGCACAGGCCAATTCGACTGCGGGGTCATCGAGCGTCAGCCAGTCCACGCCAACGGGCAGACCGTTCAGGTGCGTGGTCGCGGTGATACCGAGTGCCGCTCCCGAATCGGTGACCAGGTGCCCGAGCCGTTGTGCGGGATAGCCGGGGTCCATCGGCACGTGGATGCCACCGGCCTTCGCGATCGCCAGCGCGGCGACGACCATGTCCGAAGACCTCGGCAGGGCAACGGCGACAGCGACTTCCGGTCCGACACCCCGGGCGATCAGTTCGCGAGCCAGCCGCGAGGTCCGCGCGTCCAGTGCGCCATAGGTGATCGAGCGGCCGCGGTGCCGGATCGCGATCCGATCCCGGCCCAGCCCGACACCACGCGACACCAGGTCAGGGAACAACGCGGCGGGTTCAGGGCAGGCTGGCCGCGTGGTCAGGGCCGCCACTTCGCCGGCGCTGAGCATCGCGAGCTCGCCGACCACCGTGTGTGGCTGCGCCGTCACGGCCATCAGCAGACGCAGCAGCCGGTCGGCGAAAACCGAGACCGTGTTCCGGTCGAACAGCGCACCGGTGAAGGCGAACTCGGCGTCGAGACCGCCCTCCGGGTTCGTGTGCCAGCTCAGCAGGAGATCGGACGGTGCCGCCACCGGCCGCGCCTCGGGCACCATCATGACCCGCACGTCCGGTGCGCTCAGGGCCGTCAGTTCCGCCGACGACAGCCCCGGTCGAGCGAAGGCTTGCCGGGCGACCTCGGTGGCGTCGGCGAGCAACTCGTCGAAGCGCGCACCGCCCGGCACCGGTAGTCGAAGCACCAGCGTCCGTGCATCCGGCGCCTGCGGGCACGGCGCGCCGATCGCGATGTCCTGGCTGCCGGACAGCCGCGCGAGCAGGACCGCGAAGACCGCATGGAGGACGGAGAACACGGTGGTGTGGTGCGCATCGGCGACCTCACCCAGCCGCCGGTGCAGAGCGGCGGACATCGCGAAGCCGACACCCTCGTCGGCCGTCACCGGCAGGGCGGGACGCGGGCGGTCGGCCGGAAGGTTCAGTTCCGCGGGCAGATCCGCGAGCACGGCACGCCAGTACGCGGTCCGCGCGAGCGGGTCATCGCCCTGTATCAAGGTCTCGAGGAGCTCTGCGACGGTTCGGTCCGGCGTCTCGACGATCGCATCCAGGATCACGCGTAATCGCTGGGCCAGTGCTTGCGCGACATCGTCGCCGATCGTGTCGAGCCGGTACTGCAGGCCGACGCGGATTCCGTCGCCCACCTCTACCCCGACCGCCACCGGATAGTGCGTGGCATTGGCGGCCTGGACGTCGACGATCTCCAACCCGTCGATCGCCCCGTGCGCACGCCGCATCCCCTCGGTGTCGACCGGGTACGACTCGTACGCCATGAGCGTGTCGAACAGCTCACCCGCACCCGCGGCCCGCTGGATGTCGGTCAGCCCCAGATGGTGACCGTCGAGCAGCGCGACCTGCTCGGACTGCAACCGCGACAGCAACGCGCCCAGCGACGCGTCGCCGTCGAACCGGACACGCACCGGGACGGTGTTCGCGAAAAGACCGACCATGCCGTCGATTCCGTCGAGCTGCGGCGGCCGCCCCGACACCACCGCGCCGAACAGCACGTCGTCGCGGCCGACCGCCCCGGCCAGCACAAGCCCCCACGCCGCCTGGAACAGCGTGTTGACCGTGACATCGCCTTCCGCCGCGCACGCCGCCAGAACCTCGGCCTCGGCCGACGACAGCTCGAGGGTGGACATCCCGTAACCGGTTGCGTGCTCGACAGGCGGCGCGACCGCGGCCGTCAGCACAGTGGGCTCGTGCCCGGACAACGCCTCGCACCAACCCGCCAACGCGGCCGAGCGATCCTGGCCGTCCAGCCAGGCGAGATAGTCGCGATAGGGCCGGACCCGCGGCAGCACCGCTGGCCCACCGTCGGTCGCGTAGCAGACCAGCAGTTCCCGCATCAGCAACGGCATCGACCAGCCGTCGACCAGCAGATGGTGGGCGGTCAGCACCAGATGCATCCCGCCGTCAGCGCGGCGATACACGGTGAACCGCAGCAGCGGCGCCGTCGACAGGTCGAAGCCGATCCGCGTCTCCGCTGCCAGGAACGCCTCGGCGTCGGCCTCGGTGGTGTCGACGATCCGCCACGGAACCGCTACCCCTTCGGCGACGAAACCGACCGGCGTACCCGTCTCCGCCGAACCGAACGACGTGCGCAGGATCGCGTGCCGGTCGAGAACGGCCTGCGCCGCCCGCCGCAAGCGATCGATATCCACCTCGCCCGCCAGCTCGACAGCCAACTGGACCAGATACGGATCCGACGGCGAAACCTGCGCGAGGAACAACAATCCGAGCTGCAACGGCGCCAGCGGCAGCACATCACTCAACCCGGGACGTTCACGCTGCCATAGGTCCAGTTCTGCCTGGGTGACCCGCACCAGCGGAACATCGGCGGGGGACAGGCCACCGGCCGTCGGATCACGCAGATGATCAGCCAAGACCGTCAGCGCCGCCGTCCAGCAGTCGGCCAGCTCCCGCACCGACGCCTCATCGATGATCCCCGACGCGTAGGAGAACGACGCCCGCAACTTCACACCCGCGTCGGTACCGGTGGCCAGCGCGTTGATGTCCACGACAGCGGCAGCGGGCAGCGCAGGATCCTGCTCAGCCGCGGGCTCACCCCAGTCGGCGGTGGGGAGCCACCCGGCGTCGGCGAATTTCTCCGCCACCTCGCCTGCCAACACACGACCCAAATAGTTGAAGCCGACCTGGCCGAGCGCACCGCCCAGCGAGGCCGCGGATTCGGTGTCCAGATGCCGCAGCATGCCGAAGCCGATGCCCTTGTGTGGCACGGCAAGCAGTTGTTCCTTGATCGCCTTGACCACCGCCGCGGTAGCCTCGCCACCACGCCACGCGGCCTCCGCATCGATCCCGCTCAGATCGAGAGCGACCGGATACATACTGGTGAACCAGCCGACCGTCCGCGTCAGATCCGCGCCGTCGACCACCGACGTCTCACGACCATGACCCTCCAGACGGACCCGCGTCGCCGGCGCATCGACCCCGCGGCGGCCCCGCCACAGACGCACCGCCAGGGCCAGCGCGGCCAGCAGCCCGTCCTCGGCGCCCGCGCGATACAGCGTCGGCAACTCCGTCAGCACCGCGTGCGTGACATCGGCGGGCACCGTGACACCGAAAGTCCGCACCGTGGACGCGGTATCGACGGCAGCATCGAGCGGCCGGTCACCGAGCAGCGGATCGGGCACCGCCAACGTGCGCTGCCAATGGTCGAGCTCCGCGCGGCGACCCGTCGCCGCATCGGACAGTGCGTGCGCCCACCGGCGGAACGAGGTCCCCACCGCAGGCAACACAATCGGCTGCCCGGCCGCGTACTGCGCCCACGCGGCAACCAAATCCGACAACAGGATTCGCCAGGAAACACCGTCGATCACCGCATGATTCGCCGCGACGATCAGCCCATCCTGACCGTCCTCCCGCGACAGCCACCCGAAGGCGATCATCCGGGATTCCTGCGGGTCCAGCGAGGCGAGCGCGGAATCCATCGCGGCCGCGGCGATATCGGCGAGCTCGTCTTCGGTCCGGCCCGCCGGAACATCAATGCGGGTGAGCAGCTCGTTCACGTCGACAGCGCCCGGCGGCAGCGTCTCCAGCAGCCATCGCCCGTCGACCTCCCGCAGACGCGCATGCAGCGTGTCGTGGTGATCGACCACCGCGGCAAGGGCGCTCAGCACGCCGTCCCGGTCGATGCCGGCAGGCAAGGCCAGCACCATCTGCTGACTGAACCGGCCGAACACCCGCCCGCCCGCCAGCGAAGCGGCCAGCACCGGGGTCAGCGGGATCTCACCCACACCACCACCCGGCAACTCCGGCAGCGCAGGCGCCTGCTCACCACCCAGCACCGCCACCCGCGCCAGCCCGGCCACGGTCCGCTGCGCGAACACATCCTGCGGGGTGAACGAGATACCCGCCGCCCGCGCCCGCGTCACCAGCTGGATGGACAGAATGCTGTCGCCGCCCGACGCGAAGAACGAATCCTCGGCACCGACCTGCTCGACACCCAGCACCTGCGCGAACAACTCCGCGATCCGGGTCTCGACCGGACCCTCCGGCGCCCGCGACCCAACCGCACCGAACACCGGCGCGGGCAGCGCAGCGCGATCGAGCTTTCCGTTGGGCGTCAGCGGGATCTCGTCCAGCACCACGATGACGGTCGGCACCATATGACCGGGCAGGGAAGACCCGACGAAGCGGGCCACCTCCTCGGTATCGACCGAAACACCCTGGCGGGGAAGCACATACGACACCAGCACGGTCGCACCGGAGTCCGCTGTCACTCCCATGGTGACGGCGTACTCGAGATCCGGATGCGCGGTGAGCGCCGTGTCGATCTCGCCGAGCTCGATACGGAACCCGCGGATCTTCACCTGGAAGTCGGAACGGCCGAGGTACTCGAGGTCACCGCCTGACGTGCGGCGAACCAGGTCACCGGTCCGGTACATCCGCGACCCCGCCGCACCGGCGAACGGCGCCGCGACGAACCGATCCGCAGTGAGCGCCGGCCTGCCCAGGTAACTCTGGGCGAGCGCGGTTCCCGACAGATACAACTCACCCGCGACGCCCGCGGGGACCGGCCGCAACCGCGAATCCAGCACCATCGCACCCACTCCGGCGAAGGCCGAACCGATGGTGATCGGCATTCCCGGCAGCAACTCGGCGCTGCCGGTCGCCAGGATGGTGGCCTCGGTCGGGCCATACCCGTTGAAGAAGGCCCGGCCACCGACCGCCCACCGGTCGACGAGGGCAGGTCCGAACGCATCACCGGCGACGACAACGACCCGCAACGCATCCAGCCTGTGCACATCGACGGACTCCAGCGCCGCCGGGGTGATCAGCACATGAGTCACCCGCTCCCGGCGCAACAACACGGCCAGATCGGAACCGCCGAACACCGTCGGGGGAGAGACCACCAGGGTGGCGCCGGAATTGAACGTCAGCAGCAGCTCGAGCACCGAGACATCGAAATTCGGCGAGCACACGTGCAGCACCCTGGCGTCCGCGTCGACCGAATAACGCTCCCGCGCCGCCGCGACCAGGGCACCCAGACCGGTGTGGGTGACGACGACGCCCTTGGGCCGACCGGTCGACCCTGACGTGTAGATGACGTAGGCGGGATGCTGATCGGTCAACGGACGCACCCGATCGACATACGAGATCGGGTGGGCCGGACGCGCCGCGATCCGATCCCGGTGCGGCGCGGCATCGATCTCGACCCACTCGATCCCGTCGCCCAATGCCTGCCGGTGCGCCGAGCAGGTGAGACCGAGCACCGCGCCGGAGTCGGCGACCAGGTAGGCGATCCGGTCCGCGGGCAGCGCCGGGTCGACCGGAACATAGGCGGCGCCGGTCTTGGCCCCCGCCCACACCGCCAGCACCGACTCGATCGAACGGGTGAAACCCAGCGCGACGACATCGCCCGGACCGACCCCACGGTCCCGCAG
>NZ_JBHXMY010000101.1:0-13969 GCF_042720195.1 Nocardia sp. NPDC058497
GTCTGCGGGTCGGGACGGTGTTCCCGGATACCCTCGCGACCCAGCTGACCGCGCTGGCCAGGGCGGGTGAGGCGACCGGGGCGGAGCTGTGGGTGATGGCGCCGATGGTCGCCACCGCCGACGAGGCTGCCGGATTCGCCGCGCTCGCACGGGAATCGGGGTTGCGCAAGGTCGGTGCGATGATCGAGATTCCGGCGGCGGCGCTGCGGGCATCTGATCTGCTCACTCATCTCGACTTCGTCAGCATCGGCACCAACGACCTCAGCCAGTACACGTGCGCGGTCGACCGGATGGCGGGTGGGCTCGCGCATCTGCTCGATCCGTGGCAGCCCGCGGTGCTCGATCTGATCGCGATGGTCGGTGCGGCGGGGGTGGCGGCCGGGAAGTCGGTTGGGGTGTGTGGTGAGGCGGCATCGGATCCGACGCTGGCTCCGGTGCTGGTCGGGCTCGGGGTGACGAGTCTATCGATGTCGGCGCCCGCGCTGCCCGCGGTGCGGGCGGCGTTGTCGGGCGTTGACATCGAGAAGTGCAGGGAGGCCGCGGATGTCGCGTGTGCGGCGCGGAATCCGCAGCTGGCTCGTGAGGCGGTAGCGGCGATCGTCGGGCGGGCATGAATCGGAGAACGGTGCGTGCGGTTCGGCTGGTGGCCGGGCCTCGGCATTCCGACTGCCTGCGGCTCTCGTTCGGTCCCATGCCGCGGCGTCACCTGATCCGTGCCGTCGAAGTCGGCGGTGTCCGCACCTGGCCAGGATCTGTCGATGCCGACACAGCGAGCCGGCGCGGCATCACACGGCCTCGGATGGACGACCTGAACGCGAGCAGGTCTACCGGCGTGGGTGTGGGTAGACCGTTGGGCCAGATGCGGTCAGGCACACATCGGGGTGTGGCGTGGTGATCTCGCGGGGCGTGGTGCGTGGGCGGCTGCTGGGGACCGGCAACGGCGAGATCGCCGATGGTGTGGTCGAATTCGACGACGGGCGGATCAGCTGGGTCGGTGCTGCCACGAATTATCCTGTTGTGGAACAGCTTCCGGTGGCGAGCGCGGATCTGGTACTGCCTGGGCTGATCGATGTTCACTGCCATGGTGGTGGCGGGTTCGGATTTCCGAATGCCGATGCCGCCGGTGCCCGGGTCGCTGCGGCGAATCATCGTGGTCAGGGGACGACTGGGCTCTTGGGCAGCCTGGTCTCGGCGCAGCCTGACGTATTGGTCGAGCAGGCTGCGGTCCTTGCCGATCTCGTGGCCGATGGCGAGCTGCTCGGGATCCATCTCGAGGGGCCGTTCATCAACGCGATCCGGTGTGGTGCGCAGGATCCCGCAGCCATCGTTCCTGGTGATCCCACGTTGTTCGAGCGGATCTGCGAAGCGTCGCGTGGCACCGTCCGGTCGATGACCCTCGCGCCCGAAACCGCGCACTTCGAGGAACTGCTCGCTGCGATGCGGCGTCATGACGTGCTGCCGAGTCTCGGGCACACCGATGCGGATGCCGCCATGACCGCGGCGCGGATCGCGGATGCGATCGGCGGTCCGATCACCGCGACGCACCTGTTCAACGGGATGCCCGGCCTGCATCACCGCTCCCCCGGGCCGGTCGCCGCCTGCCTGGCTGCTGCCGGGCGTGGGGACATGGTGGTCGAATTGATCGCCGATGGCGTGCATTTGGCGCCGGAGACGGTGGCGATGGTGTTCGACACGGTCGGGCCCGCGCAGATCGCGCTGGTCTCCGATGCGATGGCGGCCGCCGGGTTGGGTGACGGCGACTATCAGCTCGGTGCGCTGGACGTGCGGGTGCGCGATGGCGTCGCCCGGCTGGCTACCGCGGAAGGAACGCCGGGTGCGATCGCCGGCGGGACCGCCCGATTGCTCGACGTGCTGCGCTGGACGGTTCAGCACGCGGGGATTCCGCTCGCCGATGCCGTCACCGCAGCCACCCGCACTCCCGCCCAGGTGCTCGGCCTCGACGACCGCGGCACGCTCTCGGTCGGTGCGCGCGCCGACCTCCTCGTCACCGACCAGTCATTGCAGCCGCGGCGGGTGTTCGTCGCCGGAACGGAAGGAATCTGATGGAGATCGTGATCCGGGCGGACGAACACGAGGTGGCTACGACGGTCGCCGATATCGTCGGCGGGTATGTGGAGCGTGGCAATGCGATCCTCGGTCTGGCCACCGGGTCGTCGCCGCTGGGCAGTTACCAGGAGCTGGCGCGGCGCTATCGCGCAGGTGAGATCGACTTCTCGACGGCGAGTGCGTTCCTGCTCGACGAATACGTCGGGCTGCCGAAAGAGCATCCGCAGTCGTACTTCTCGGTGATCCGCTCCGAGTTCGTCGACCATGTGAACCTCGATCCGGCGCGGGTGCTGAGCCCGAACGGCGAGGCGGGCGATATCGCGGGCGAGGGCAGGCGCTATGACGCCGCCATCGCCGCGGCGGGCGGGGTCGATGTGCAGTTGCTCGGGATCGGCACCGATGGTCACATCGGTTTCAACGAGCCGGGGTCGGCGCTGACCTCCCGGACCAGGGTGAAGACGCTCACCGAGCAGACCCGCAAGGACAACGCGCGCTTCTTCGACGGGCCCGAGAATGTGCCGCATCACGTGCTCACCCAGGGCCTCGGCACGATCGGCGAAGCCGGGCATCTGGTGATGATCGCGCTCGGTGCGGGTAAGGCCGACGCCATCGCCGCCGCGGCGGAGGGTCCGCTGTCGGCGTTCTGCCCGGCCTCGGTCATGCAGTGGCATCGGCATGTCACGGTGGTGATCGACGAGGCGGCGGCGAGCAAGCTGAAGCTGGCCGACTACTACAAGTACGCGCTGGCGAACAAGCCTGCATGGCAGTCTTTCTGACATGACCGCGCTCGAGTTCGCGGTGCAGGATGTGGCGGGTGCGGTCGGTGCTCGGCGGGTCGGTGCGGATCGGATGGAACTGTGTGCGGCGCTGGGCAGTACGGGTGGGCTGACCGCGAGCATCGGGATGATCGAGGCGGTCGTCGCGACGGGGATTCCAGTACACGCGCTGATCCGTTGTCGGGCAGGCGGTTTTGTGTATGCGGAGGCCGACGAGATCGCGGTGATGAATGCCGATGCGCGGGCGGCGGTGTCGGCGGGAGTGGCCGGACTCGTCGTCGGGGCGCTCACTGCTGACCATCGGGTCGACGTCGAGGTGCTGGAGCGGGTGCTCGACGGTATTCCGGTCGATGACATCGAATTGACCTTTCATCGCGCCATTGATCAGGTCGGCGACCGGTCGGCCGCCGTGGACACGCTGGTGGAGCAGGGAATGACCCGGGTGCTCACCTCCGGCGGCGCCGCCCGCTGCGCCGACGGTCTCGACGAACTCGCCGCGATGGTCACCCACGCCGCCGGACGGATCCAGATCATGGCCGGTGGCGGGATCACCGTCGGCGACATACCGACCCTGCACCGCGCCGGGGTCGATGCCGTGCACCTCTCGGCCCGCCGCGTCGTCGCCGACGACGGCGGACCCGGTGGTGGCGGCACCTCCGGTCACGAGCAACTGGATCAGGAGCTCGCGGCCGCGGCGGCCGCACAGTTGCGCACCGTGGATGCCGCTCGCTGATCGGCCATCCCTGCGCGGCATCGACCTCGGCGGAGACCGGATCGGCCGGTTGCTACGCCTTCGATTCGAACAGCGACCGGCCCGGATCGCCGATGACAGCGGGCCAGGTGGGCGGTGCCGCGGCCGACCACGAGCGACTGGATGACGAACTCCCCGCTGCGGCCGCTGCACAGCTACGGGTTGTGGATTCAGTCTGCTGCCCGACCACTCGCGTCGGCCCGGATCACGGCGTACCTGGCGGTGACGGCGTGCTCCGTCATGAGCGACCGGAGGACGAACTCGCGGCCGCCGCCCAGCTGTACGCAGTGGATGCGACCGGTTGACCGGCCGACGACCGAGCACTCGAGCGATCAATCGCGAGTGTCAGTTCGCTCGAACGGGCTCGGACAATCCATTCGCATCAGGTGGCCTGCGTCGCGTCCGCCCCCAGCACTTCGATGGCCGTCTACCTGCGCGAGTCAGCTCAGGAACGTTCGGCGAGGATGAGTTCCGCCTCGCCGGGATTGCAGTCGAACGCGGCCTGTACCGCGGCGATCGCCCCCGCGTGGTCGCCCGCCGCGGCCAACCGGTCGATCTCGGCCCAGCGGTCTGTCGGTGGCGCCACCGTCAGATCGAGGCTGCGTTCGAGCCTCTCCCACATGCGGGCCACGGTCGGATCTTCGGCGAGCAGTCCGCCCAGATGGGCCTTGAAGGCGGGGTGTTCGGTGCGGTACATGCCCATCCAGCTGCTGCCGGGCGGGCTGGCTTCGGCATTGGCGGTGCGGTCGGCCAGCTTCAGGATCACGGCGGGCGGGTGTGCGGTGATCTTGCTGTAGGCGTCGAGGTTTCGGGCCTTGCGGTCGGGGCCGATGCCGGTGACCGCCCAGACCAGGTCGAGAACCTCACGGCCGAAACGGGATTCGACCTCCTCGGCGGTGACGGGGGTGTCCTCGACGACGTCGTGGAGCCAGGCGGCGACGGCGAGCGAGCCGTTGTAGCCGAAATCGTCGAGCACGGCACGCACCGCCGCCAGGTGGGTGGCGTAGGGACGGTCGCCGTAGCGCTGGTCGCCGTGTGCCTCGACGGCGTACTCGCGTGCTTCGGTTTCCCGCTGATCGAACTCCATACCGCACCCCCGTGCTCGATTCTGGTCCTGTCGAGATCGACCCTCGCCGAGGCCACCGACAGGTGGCCCGGATCAGCGGGGAGCGGGTTTCAGCGCGGTGAGGATGCCGGTTTGGTACTTGCTCTGGGTGTACTCGAGGTCGGTGAATCCGGTGTCGCGCAGCTGGTCGGTGTAGTGGCGGATGTCGGCGTCGGCGAAGGGGTTGCCGCCGCCGAAGAAGGGGGCGAGTACCCGGCGCGCTCCCGGGGTGAGTGACGCGTCGGCGAGCAGCAACCGGCCGCCGGGGCGCAGGACCCGCCACATCTCGGCGAGCGCGGTGCCGCGCTGTGGCGCCGGAATGTGATGCATGACGAAAGTGCAGGTGACGATATCGAATTCGCCGTCGTCGAACGGTAGGTCCTGGGCCGGGGCCTGCTCGTAGCGGTGCTGTGCCGCGCCGGCACGCTGCCGATTGTCGGCTACCGCGATCGCCGAGGGATCGACACCGGCGGCCGTACCGGACGGACCTGCCGCGGCACCGGCGGCGCGCACGAGTTTGCCCGGCCCGCAGCCGATATCGAGCGTGCGGTGGCCCGGTGCGATACCGGCCTGCGCGACGAACTCGGCGAGCAGACGACGCTGCCTGCCCAGGAAGAACACCGCGGTGAACAGGTTGTAGCGGCGCAGGCCCGCGATGACCAGGCCGGTGTCGCTGTCGTCGACGAACATGGGAGTGAGAAGCTGGTTCTTTGACATGGGTCCATGGTCGAACGCAGCCACGGCGGCGACCAGAACCAGAACCGCCGGATCTGTCCGATTCCGGACACATCCGGGGAATCCGTCCCGTGGAGGAACGATGGCCGAGCACACCGATCGCCGGGTCCGCCGGACCAGGGACACCCTGCACCGCGCGCTGATCGAGCTGATGATCGAACGCGGCTACGACCGGGTGACGGTCAGCGACATCATCGACCGGGCCGACGTCGGACGTTCGACCTTCTACGCGCACTACCGCGACAAGGACGATCTACTGCTGGTCAGCTGCACCGAGTTTCTGCGCCGCGAGATCGCCAGGACCACCGCCCCTGGCTCGCCGATCGCGCCGCTGCGGGTGATGTTCCATCTCGCGGCGCAGTATCCCGAGGTGTATCAGCCGCTCATCGGCCCGAAGGCGACCACGACGGTGCTGCACTCCTACCGGCGGTGCGTAGCCGACCTGATCGGCGAGCTGGTCGACGGACTCGCCGCCGACACCGTCGCTTTCCTGTCGTGGGGGCTGGTGGGTGTCCTCGGCACGGTGATCGACCATAACGCCCCCGTCCCGCCCGCACAGGCATGGCGCCGTTTCGAGGCGCTGGCCCTGCACGGACTCAACGGCAGCGCAGATCAGGCCACGGCGGACGGCGCAGAATCGCCAGCGCCGCGATCACGCCGGTGAGCAGGCCGATCCATTCCCCCAGTTGGGTGATGCGATTGGAGTCGACGACGGGTGTCCAGTGCGCGCGGCCCTCGTGCACGACGAACACGCCAACGGGGTGGGCCGATCGCCCGAAGACACCGCCGCGCGCGACGGTGATGACGGTCGCGCCGTCGGCCGTCTCCATCGGTTCGCCGAACACCGTCGGCGGCGCGGCGACCGCCTCCTCGAGCCGATCCCTGATCGTCATCGGAAACCCCGTTCGTCGTTGCGGCACTGCTGACGAACATACGCCCGAGCGGCGCGGTCCTCGGCCTTTCGAACGCGGCGCGCGCGTTCACTGTCACCGGCGCTTGGCATGATGGGTGGGCCGAGCCACGACGAGAGGTGCCGAGCCCATGACCAGCACAGCGGAACAGGACATCCTGGCGACACCGTGGTCGCGTTCGATCGGTCTGCGAGTGCCGGTGGTGAACGCGCCGATGGGCGGTGCGGCGGGGGGACGGCTCGCGGCGGCGGTGACCGCGGCGGGTGGGCTGGGCATGATCGGGATGGGCAGCGCCGGATCGGTGGCCGCGCTGGAGCGCGAGCTCGCCGCCGCCGGAGGCACGGTGTCCGGGATCGGGCTCGTCGACTGGGTGCGGGAACGCGAAACCGGGCTGCTCGAGGCCGCGATCGCCGCCGGGCCGCGCATTCTGTCGATCAGTTTCGGCACCGATTTCTCGTGGGTGCCGGTGGTGCAGGCGGCGGGGATCCTCGCGGTGACGCAGGTCTACGACGTGCCGGGTGCGCATCGCGCGCAGGACGCCGGTATCGATGTGCTCGTCGCGCGGGGCAGCGAGGGCGGTGGGCACGGCGCCGACCGGCTCGCGCTCCTGCCGCTGCTCGACGCCGTGCTCGATATCGCGACGGTTCCGGTGCTGGCGGCGGGCGGGATCGGTTCCGGGCGCACGCTCGCCGCGGTGCTCGCGGCCGGTGCGGCGGGGGCATGGTTGGGGACCTGTCTGGCCGCGGCGGACGAGTCGTTGGTGCCCGAGAACGCCCGGCGGGCGATGCTCGCGGCCGATTCCACCCATACCGTCGTGACCACCGCGTTCGACGAAACGCTCGACCTGCCGTGGCCGCCGATCTATCCGGCTCGCGTGCTGCGCAACGACGTCACCGATCCCTGGTCGCGACCCGAGTTCGACGAGTCGCGGCCGAGTGCCGAGATGCTCCGCGCCGCCATCGAATCCGATGACGTCACCATCGCGCCGGTGGACGCCGGGCAGGGCGTCGGCCTCATCACCCACATCGAACCCGCCGCCGCGATCATCGACCGGTTATGCCATGGCGCGGCGGTGTTGTTGCGCCGCTGACGGCCGTATCGACCTCCGTGGTCGGTGTCCCCGCGCCGGTTCGTGGCTCACGTGGTTGCGACGCGCCTAACCAACCGGGTTGTGCAGGTCGACGGCTCGTGCGGGATCGTTCAGCAGGGCCGAATCGAGCTGGATCGTTTCCTCGGTCCGCCACCTGGCGTGCCAAATCGGTACGCCGCCTGCGAGATCCGTCTCCCGCGGAGTGGTGAGCAACGGCAGCTCGAGACGCGCCGCTGTCACGGTGACGGTGGCGTTGGCCGGGGTGTGGGACCAGACGTCGTCGACGACATCGGTGATCCGGATGCCGAGGCGATGGCCGGTGGCCAGGCGGGCGTCCTGCCAGAGCAGGCGGATCTGCGCTTCCGGGCTGACGGGGGCGATGCCGCGGGTGATGACGGTGGCGCGGCCGTCGGGTGCGATGTCGTAGAGCTCCAGGGCGACAGTGGCATTCGGCGGTCCGGCGAGGTTCAGCGTCGCGGTGGCCCGGCCCGCCAGGTGCAGCGAGCTGGTCACGGGCGCGGAGATCGACCAGATCTCGCGGTCGGGGCCGGGAAGCAGGCCGCGATCCTGGAACGTGCCGGTGCGCAGATCGACGGTGACGCGCTGGGAATCGACTGGAGGCCAGACACTTTCACCGCGCCAGCCACCATCGAACTGGCCGACGGTGACCGGCGGGCCGGGGACCTCTACCGCCGCGCCTGCGACGTGCCGGTCCAGGAACGCGGCCAGCTCCGTGTTGAAATGTGGTGTGCCACAGCGGCTGCGGCAATCCGAGTGCCCCCACTGACCGAACCACGCCCGGTGCTCGCCGGGGCCCATCCCCTGCCAAGCGTCGAGGACGCGGTCGGCTCTGGTGTTGGAGTCGAGGAAGCTCTGGCCGAGGAACAGCGGAGTCGTGTTGCCGCGCAGGTCCTCGACGATGTCGCGGTCGCGCCAGCCCGGGTTGGCGCCGTTGTGGTCGGTGGTGAGCGCGAGATAGCTGTCGGTGCATTCCTTCGTCATCTGGAGGGCGTTGGCCTGGTATTCGGGTGAGTCGTCCCAGCGGCCCGGGGTGTGGGCGATGGCCAGGTGTTCCGGGCCGGCGAGGTCGGCGGGGCGGAGGCCGTCCTCGGTCAGGGGTTTTCCGCCGAACTTCCACGAGATGCCCTGCATGTACAGGTAGGAGTACGGGTCGACGACCGGCTCGAACGCCGCGACCGCGGCCAGCCCCTTCGGTTTCGCGGCCAGCGCGAGCATGCCGGTCCAGCCTTCGTAGGAGGTGCCGACCACGCCGACCCGGCCCGTCGACCACGGTCGGCTCGCCGCCCATTCCACCGCGGCGGCCACGTCGGACTGCTCCCCCGGTCCACCGAAATCCGGGCACCCGTTGGAGCCGCCGAAGCCGCGCAGATCCACGATCACGTAGGTGTAGCCGGACTTCAATGCCCACTCCACCGGCAGGTTGTCGGTGGACGGTCCGCCCTCGGGGCGCGGCTGGGTGAGGTAGGCCAGGTGCGCACGGTACGGGCTCGCGGTCAGCAGTACCGGGGTGCGCACGTCGTCGGCCAGACCCGCGGGCCGCAGGATGTCGGCGTGCAGTCGCGTGCCGTCCGGCGCGGTCAGATACTCCTGCGTCCACGTGAACGCCGCATTCACCGGTTCGGCCGAGACCGGCGCCGCCATACCCAGCACCAACGCCACACCGGCGACGACCCGCGCCACCATCACACCCCATTGCACGGATGGACTATTGCCGCTCGAGGCAGCGGCGTCCAGCCCCGAGATCCGGGGGCCGAGGTGTGTCGCTACGGCTGCGGGCGGACGGTCAGGATCTGTTCGGCCACTCCCACCGGTCCCCGGGTGTCGTGCAGCACGGTGGTGGTCAGTCCCTGGCCCGCGTGGCCGAACGTGACGCTGGTGTCGAGGCCGGTCCAGGAACCCTCGGGTTGCCGGTACAGATGGATGGTCAGATCGACGTTGGGGAACATCCACTTGGTCGGCTCCTGCCGGACCGCGATCCCGTTCGCGGTATCCACCAGCGCGAGGAACGATGCCAGCGGATCGGCGGATTCCCCGGCGACCAGATTCACCGCCGACTGGATCCAGGCGGTGGTTCGCCCTGGTTGCGGGCGGCCGACGGCGCGGGCGTCGAGCGAGGCGATATACCCGCCGGGCCACACCGAGGTGAACGGCCACGGCGACAGCGATTCGGGTGCGGGCAACCGGTCGGGCTCACCGCCCGCGACGCTGTCGGTGTCCTGGGTACTCAGCATCCAGGCGCGGGCGCTCACGACGCTGCGGCCCGCGATGGTGACCGTGGCCTCGACCAGTTCGATGGTGCGGCCGGGGCGGACGGTCTTGACGTCGATGTCGAATTCCTCGAGCCCGATCCGGCCCAGGATGTCGTAGCTGATCCGGCTCATGACCAGCGCGGGGCGTTGTTCCCGCGCCCGTGTGCGCTGGATCTCGTGGACGATCAGCCCGGCCAGTGGGCTGAAGTGCTGCTCGGCGGTGTCCCAGGCGCCGCCCGCGTGGACGGTCGGCACGAAACGGTGCGTGCCGAGTCGTTGGAAGTAGCTGGTCGCGGGTGCGCTCATGTCCGTCACAAAACTCAACCTACGGGTCGAGTTTTCATCTCACAAGTCGGTTCACCATCCTTGTGGTCGACTTCACTGGTGTGCGGAGGTCGATCCGGGCACTTCGGCGGGGATGGTTCGACGACCGGCCCGGATATGATCGGCCGATGACTTCGATTGCGGACGAAAGCGTCGCGCCCGCCGGGCGCGCAGCGAGACGACGCGATCGCCGCAAGGCGGAGATGATCGATGCCGCGCTGCAGATCCTGTCCGGCAGCGGCTATCAGGGGATGCGGTTCGAAGACGTCGCCGAGCGTTCCGACATCGCGAAAGCCACCCTCTACCACTATTTTCCGAGCAAGGACGCGCTGGTCTCCGCGGCGCTGGAGAAGCTGACCTCCGATGTGCTGACCCACCTCGGCGAAGCTCTCGATGCCGCGGCGGATCGATCCGCGACCGACCGGCTTCGTTCGCTCGTCGCCGAGCAGTTGCGGGTGCTGACGGTGCTGTATCCCGAAGTGGGCAAGCTCTTCTCGTTCCCCGCGCCGTGGCCTGCCGAGCACACCGAAGCCATCAAGGCCATGCGCCGCAGGCACGATCGGATCTTCCGCGAGGTCGTCGACTCGGGCATCGCGTCGGGCGAATTCGACTGCCCCGACCCGTCGGTCGCGCTGCACTGCCTGCACGGCATCCTGAACCACGCCTCGATATGGCTCCGCCCCGATGCCGACCCCGACGGCCGCACCCGCGACGCCGTCGTCGACGAATCGTTGCGCCTGTTCGTCCGGGCCTGATCACCTCGCCGATCGGGCACGGTGTCCCGGTGTCGGACCCACCGGGTAGCTTCTCCGGCACGGGTGGGGAATCCCACTCGCTACGGGAGGGAATCATCATGGCCGAGCCCAGAACTCACCACTACCAGTTCGCCCACCAGGTCCTGCCGAATCTGGCCCAGCGGCTCGGCGCGCGCATGGTCACCGACGAGCCGCCGCACGGCTACACCGAACAGCTGAAGTACCTGTGGGACAACGTCGGCGAGCGACTGGCCGCCGAGGATCGCCTGCCGAGCGATGGCGTCACGGGCCGCCGCATCGACGCCGACGGATTCCGGCTGCTGCTCGTGGAACTACCGGCACCGACCGCTGCCGCGGAAGCACATTTCGTCGCGGTCGTACTGCCCGAGAACTCCGACGACGTCAGGGTGTTCACCCTCGAACGCGCCACCTTCCAGCCGGCGGACCGCAGCGACGCCACCATGCTCGGATCCTGGGCGGACCGCAGCCACTTCAACCTCGGCCCCGGCCCCCATCCCGACCCCGCCGCCTTCATCACGGCCATCCACTCGAAGCTCGCCGCCCGATAGCCCGGACGCACCACCGCCGCACTCAGACGATCCCTTTTTCGCCACTGCTCGAGCAGGTACAGGCGTCGTTGGCAGCGTTGGACTTCAGCCCCGTGGACTCGACCGCGCCGCTGTTCCTCTACAACGCCGTGCACGACGAGATCGTCAACATCGCAGGGCCCGACAAGGCGGTGGCACAGTGGTGCGCCGCGGGGGCGCCGATCACCTACACACGGGACCAATTGAGCGAGCACGTCAGTCTCGCGATCAGTGCGACTCCCGCGGTTCTGCGCTGGATCGATGACCGTCTGGCGGGGCAGGCCGCGCCGGACGGTTGCTCGACGCGCACGGTGCAGTCCATGTCGCTCGGTGGTGCCTAGCGCATAGGCAACGCACATCGCCCGCCCACGGAAACCGTGGACGGGCGATTCAGACACTGCTACCGACGAATCGGCTGCTGCGACTTACACGTCGTAGTACAGCTCGAACTCGTACGGGTGCGGACGCAGGTTGACCGGCGCGATTTCGCTGTCGCGCTTGATCTGGATCCAGGTCTCGATCAGGTCCTCGGTGAAGACGTTGCCTTCGGTGAGGTAGTCGTGATCCTGCTCGAGGCGGTCGATGACCGTCGCGAGGCTGGTGGGGGCCTGCGGGATGTTCTTGGCCTCCTCGGGCGGCAGCTCGTAGAGGTCCTTGTCGACCGGAGCCAGCGGCTCGATCTTGTTCTTGATGCCGTCCAGGCCGGCCATCATCATGGCGGCGAAGGCCAGGTACGGGTTACCCGAGGAGTCAGGCGCGCGGAACTCGATGCGCTTGGCCTTCGGGTTGTTGCCGGTGACCGGGATGCGGACCGCGGCGGAGCGGTTGCGCTGCGAGTACACCAGGTTGATGGGGGCCTCGTAGCCCGGCACCAGACGGTGGTACGAGTTGACGGTCGGGTTGGTGAACGCCAGCAGCGACGGGGCGTGGTGCAGGATGCCGCCAATGTAGTGACGCGCCAGGTCCGACAGGCCGCCGTAGCCGGCCTCGTCGTGGAACAGCGGCTTGCCGTCCTTCCACAGCGACTGGTGCACGTGCATGCCCGAGCCGTTGTCACCGAAGAGGGGCTTCGGCATGAAGGTGACAGACTTGCCTTCCTGCCACGCGGTGTTCTTCACGATGTACTTGAACAGCTGCAGGTCGTCCGCGGCGCCGAGCAGCGTGCCGAACTTGTAGTTGATCTCGGCCTGGCCGGCAGTGCCGACCTCGTGGTGGCCGCGCTCGAGCTCGAAGCCCGCGTTCTGCAGGTTGGTCGAGATCTTGTCGCGCAGGTCGACGTAGTGGTCGTACGGGGCGACGGGGAAGTAACCGCCCTTGTTGCGGACCTTGTAGCCCAGGTTGCGGCTGCCGTCCGGGTTGAACTCGTTGCCGGTGTTCCACGAGCCCGAGATCGACTCGATCTCGTAGAACGAGCCGTTCATGCCCGAGCCGTAGCGGATGCCGTCGAAGATGTAGAACTCGGCCTCGGCACCGAAGTAGGCGGTGTCGGCGATACCGGTCGAACGCAGGTACTCCTCCGCCTTGCGCGCGATGTTGCGCGGGTCGCGGGAGTACGCCTCACGGGTGAACGGGTCGTGCACGAAGAAGTTCAGGTTGAGCGTCTTCGCGGCACGGAACGGGTCGATCCGAGCGGTGCTGAAGTCGGGGAGCAGGAGCATGTCCGACTCGTCGATCGACTGGAAGCCACGCACCGAGGAGCCGTCGAACGCCAGACCCTCTTCGGCCAGGTCGGCGGTGAACGCCTTGGCCGGGATCGAGAAGTGCTGCTGGACGCCGGGCAGGTCGGAGAAGCGGATATCGACGTATTCGATGTCCTCTTCCTTGATGTACTGGATGACCTCTTCGGCCGTGCTGAACGTCACTTGTTCTCCTTACGGATCGGTTCCCAGCCAGTCACGATGCATGGGTTCGTCGCGACCTGACGCTATGGACGCGGTGTTTCCCTACAGTCAAGGCTGTGTTTCGCCAGTGTTACGCGTGCCGGATTCGAGGTGATGTCTGCCATCCGGGCGCGAGCTGCATCGTAATCCTGCCACCCGCCCGATCGTGCGATGACGTGACCTCCACTAATGCGGTCGTGGGCGGGCGATAGCGCGCCACTATCCTGGAAGCCATGGCGCGTATCACCGGCACATGGCTCTCCGGAAACCCCGCGGAACCGGGCGAGGGGGAAACATCCGGCTACCCCGGTGAGCTCTACGGGCTGCCGCGCGAAGGGGCGGGATCGCTGACCGCGACCTGGCGCCGGGTCGTCGCCCTGTTCATCGACTGGTTCATCGCGGTCGGCATCGCCGCGGTGATCACCCGTAGTTTCATCTCCTCGTCGGTGCCGCTGCTGGTGTGGTTCGTGATCGGCGTCGCCGCGGTGACGCTGTTCGGGTTCACCCCCGGCCAGTACTTCATGAAGCTGCGGGTGATCCGGATCGACGCCCCGGTGGCCGTCGGATTCGTGCGCGCGCTGGCCAGGCAGGTGCTGCTGGTGTTCGTCGTCCCCGCGCTGTTCACCGATGCCGACGGTCGCGGAATGAACGACAGCTCCACCGGAACCGCACTGTTCAACTCGCGCTTAGACCGCGAGGCGGACACGAAGCGGTCGAA
>NZ_JBHXMY010000102.1:0-13845 GCF_042720195.1 Nocardia sp. NPDC058497
GCGCCCCGGCCGGGCCCCCTGCTCGTCCGCTCCCACCCCCGCCCCCCCCCCCGCAACCCCCGGGGGCGCGCGCCTCACTTCACCAGCTGACGACGGCTACCGAGGCAGACGGGTCTCGATCGCGTCGATGATCCGGGGACGCAGCTCGGAGACGCTGACGATGGCGTCGACCGAACCGACCTCGACGGCGCGCTGGATATTGTGGACGCGGTCGAACTCCGCGGCCACATCGCCCAGCTTCTCCGCGCGGACCGAGGAGCGGACCTCGTCGAGTTCCGCGGTCAGGGTCGCGCGGTCGGTGCCGAACGCGTTGGCGGCCTGGGTTTCCAGGTCACGCACGCGCGGGTCGGCCGCGGTCCGGGAGTTGACCTCGCCGGCGAACACCACCGCGGCGGCCGGAGCACCACCGAGGACCGAGGCGAACGAGCCTTCCAGCGCGAGCACGGTCATGTTCGGGTTCAGCGCCTTGGAGAACACCACGAACGCACCGCCGTGATAGCGCGAGATCACGCAGAACACGATGGGGCCCTGGAAGTTCACGATGGCGCGGCCGATCTCGGCGCCGTACTCGAGCTGCAGCTTGCGCATCGACTCCGGGGAACCGTCGAAACCGGACAGGTTCGCCAGCACCACCAGCGGCCGGTTGCCGCTGGCCGCGTTGATCGCCCTGGCCGCCTTCTTCGACGACTGCGGGAACAGCGTGCCCGCGGTGTAGGTGTCGGGGCCGTCGGTCGACGGGTAACCGCGCCGCGGCACATTGCGCGACTCGATACCCAACAGGCACACCGGGATTCCGCCCAGATGCGCGTCCTGCACCACCGCGGTCTCGGCGTCGGCCATCCCGGCCCAGCGCTCCAGCACCAGGTGGTCCTGGTCGGCCAGCGCCCGCATCACGGTCCGGATGTCGAAGGGCTTCTTGCGATCCGGGTTGGCCGCGGCGGAGAAGATCTCGCCGACGGTGGCGAAGGTGCTGTCGGCCAGCACGTGCGGGAAGCCGGAGATGTCACGGTCGATCGGGTCGACCGTCTGCGACCGGCGCGGCGCCTGCTCGCCCGGGGCGACGTAGGTGTGGTCGTAGTGCGCCATCAGCACGTCGCGAGCGGCGGGCAGGTTCGGCGCCCAGTACTGCGCCTGGCCGTTGGGGCCCATCACCCGGTCGTAGCCGCCGATACCGAAGTTGTCCTCGGCCGACACGCCACCGGAGAAGTCCAGCGACTGCTTGCCGGTGAGCACCATCGCCGACTCCGGCGTCATCACCAGCACACCCTTGGTGTGCATCAGCATGGTGGCCTCGGCATTCCAGTACGGCTGCGCGCCGACGTTGATGCCCGCGACCACGATGTTGATCTCGCCGCCGTCCTGGGTGAACTCGACGATGCGCTTGAGCGCGGCGGCGACCCAGTCCATGTTCTCGGTGCCCGATCCCATCGAGATCCGGGCGCCGGAGGACAGCGCGTACCACTCGAGCGGGACCTGCAGCCGTTCGGCGAGATCGAGTGCGGCGATCACCCGGCGGCACTCGGGTTCCGACAGCGCGCCCAGCGACTTGGTCGGGTCGCCGAGCAGCAGCACCCGGGTGACACCTTCGGGGTGCCGGGTGGTCGCCGTGGTGACGACACCGGCGACGAGGGCCGCGGTATTGCGGCCCTTCGGCCGGTCGACAGGTACCAGCGCGTGGTCGGCGTCGAGGTCGTACTCGGCGAATTTGCCGAGCATGCCGGTCAATTCGTACGGGTACACGGTGTTGCGCGCCGCGGCCCGCAGCACCTTCTGCCGGTACTCGTCGACGGGCTCGACCGGCTCGTCGGACAGGTCCCCGACCGTCACCTGGGAGCCGCCGGTGGCGTCGAAGGAGATGCGCACACCGACCTTCGTCAGCTCACCGGTCTTCGCGTCGCGCTGCCGCGCGATGAGCAGGATCTCCTCCAGCCCGGCGCCGGCCGCGGTCGGCAGCACGTGCCCGCCGATCGTCGCCAGCTCCTCGCTGGTGACATCCATCGGCGGCCAGATGTACATCACGATGCGGTTGGTGTTGAGTCGCTTGGCCGACGGCCGCCGGGACTGGGCGCGGCGGATCGAGTCGACACAGGTGGCGATGGTGGCCTCGGCGGTGGGCAGCGCGAGCAGCCTGCCGTCCTGGTCGCGCAGCGCGGCCAGGTCGCGGACCTGGGCGAAGGCGATGAGGCGGTCGTCGGACGGATTGCCCTTCGCCACACACCGGAACAGGTAGACCTCCTCGTCGTCCGAGGACGGCAGCCGGGTGAGGTCGAACTTGCGCAGCCGCTCCATCTGCATGCGCTGCGCGATGTAGGGGTGCAGGCCGCGGATCAGCCGCTCCTCCGCCATGCCGGTGGCCGAGGGGCGGAAGGTGAAGTGGTGGTGCATGACCGCGCCGTCGCTGCCCGCGACCGTGGCCGTGATCCGGTGCACCTGCGGGGGCAGCTGGTGCGCGGCGAGGACATCCTGCAGCGCCGCCGCCATCGCGTCGGACTCCTCGGGCTGGGCTTCCCAGCTCAGGTAGATGTCGGCGTCGACCGAGGCCGCGCCGCTCGCCAGCTCGCCGAGCCCGCTCAGCGCGGTGCCGAGCGCGTCGAAACTCACCGCGGCCGAGGCCAGGCTCGCGCCGTCACGCTCGGCGACGACGAACGCGCAGCCACCGACGTGCTCGGTGTGGACGCCGGTGACACCCTTGTTGCCGTAGTAGCGGCGGGTCAGCACCTCGAGCATCGGGGTGTGGTCGGGCTTGTTGCGCTCGAGCCGCTGGCCGAGCAGCCGCACCAGCGGTTCGGTGCTGCGCACCATGTCGGCGATGCGCTCGGCGCGATCGGCCGTGTCCGGGTGCGCGTCCAGATGCGTCAGATGCCTGCGGACATTGGTGTAGACGCGGGCACGGTTGCGGCGCAGCAGCGGCTGGCCGTACCAGCCGTACACCAGGCCGCGGCACAGGTCGGCGATCACCGGGAAACGCACCTGGGTGGCCACGACGAGGCGTTCCAGCGTCAGGCCGACGGGTTCGCGCAGCACCTGGTCGGGCATCGGCTCGCGCAGCCACTCCCGCAGCAGCGTCGTGATGACCTCGACGGTGTCGGCGGGCCGCTGCTGGGCGAGGAAGATCCGGAAGACCGCGGATTCCAGGTCGGGCGTGCGGTCCAGCTCGGTGACGCCGTACTGGCCGAGCGCCTGCGCGAGCTTGGCGCGGTAGGACTCCGGCAGACCGGCCCGATCGACATCGAGGCTCTGCAGGTAGGTGTGGAAGTACTCGCGGTCGCTGTGCACGTGGCTCTGGTCGGGTTCGTCGTCGGCCGAGCGATTGTGGCTCAGCGCGGCGAGATCGGCGAACACCTCGACGAGTTCGAGTTCCTCGGCCAGCGGCCGGTGGTTGGCGGCGACGGATTCGCGGCGGGCCGCGAGGTAGTCGTCGAGGACGCGGCGGTCGTCGTGCGGATCGACGTCGAAGCCGAGCAGCAGACTCCGCAGGTCCTGCAGGCCGCGGGCGAGCCGCTCGTGCGTCTGCCGCGGCGCGGGCTCGCTGGGCAGGTCGAGCTCGACGGTGCCCGCCGTTTCGGTCTCGGCGGCCTCGTCGTCGTCGGCGATCGGTTCCAGGCGCAGCAGCGGCGCGCCGGTCTCGACCTGGGTGCCGACCGAGACCGCGCATTCCTTCAGCCGGGCGCGGAACGGCGCGCGCAGCACCGTCTCCATCTTCATGCTCTCCAGGACGAGCACCGCGGCGCCGGCCTCGACCTCGGCGCCGACCTCGACCGGGGTGCCGACGACCAGCGCGGGCGCGGGCGAGCGGACGACGCCGCCCTCGTCGCGGCTGATCCGGTGGGTCACGCCGTCGACGTCGATCACGTGGGTCGGGCCGTGGGTGCCGGTGACCAGGCGGTAGCGGCTGCCGTTGACGACGATCTGGCCGGTGTGCAGATCGAACCGCTCGAGGTCGACGTCGGCGGTGACCAGCTCGGTCCCCGCCTCGATGCCGACGCGGAAGCGGTGCGCGCCGATGCGGGCGACGCGGACCCGGTAGCTCGCGCCGCGCAGCTTGAGGTCGAGCGGGCGCCCGCTCTCGTGCTGCACCTGCGGACGCCCACCGGAGGCGGTCGAGATCAGCCGGTGCCGCTCGAGCCGCTCTTCTTCCTCGTAGGCGTCGATCGCGGCGGCCGCGAGCGCGATGGCGGAGTAGCGATGGGTCACGAGGCGGCCCTCGCTGCGCACCCGGTCGATCCAGCCGGTGTCGGCGCTGGCGTCGATCACTTCGGGCTGGTCGAGCAGGTCGAGGACGAAGCTCTTGTTCGTCGCGCCGCCTTCGATGACGACCCTGGTCTGCCCCATCGCCCGGCGCAACCTGCCCAGCGCCTCGTCGCGGTCGCGGCCATAGGCGATGATCTTGGCGATCATCGAGTCGAAGTCGGCGGGAATGGTGTCGCCCTCGCTGACACCGGTGTCGACGCGGATACCGGGGCCCGCGGGCAGGTCGAGGCGCACGATGCGGCCCGGTGCGGGCGCGAAGTCGCGGTCGGGGTCCTCGGCGTTGAGCCGCGCCTCGATCGCGTGGCCACGCTCGGCGGGCGGCTCGCCTTCGAGCTTGCCGCCGGAGGCCACCGACAGCTGGGCCTGGACGAGGTCGAAACCGGTGGTGCACTCGGTGATCGGGTGCTCGACTTGCAGGCGGGTGTTCACTTCGAGGAACGCGAAGAGCTGCTCACCCGGGTGGTACAGGAACTCGACGGTCGCCGCGCCTCGGTAGCCGACCGCGATGGCCAGGCGCTCGGCCGAGGCCTTCAGTTCGGCGGCCTGCTCGGGGCTCAGGACCGGTGAGGCCGACTCCTCGATGACCTTCTGGTTGCGCCGCTGCACCGAGCAGTCGCGGACGCCGAGCGCCCACGCCGTGCCCTGACCGTCGGCGATCACCTGCACCTCGACGTGCCGGGCGCCGGTGACCAGGCGCTCCAGGAACACGACGCCGCTGCCGAAGGCCCGCGCGGCTTCCTGGCGGGTGCGCTCGTAGGCGTCGACGAGTTCGGCTTCGTTGGTGACCATGCGGATACCGCGGCCGCCGCCGCCAGCGGTCGCCTTCAGCATCAGCGGGTAGCCGATCTCGGAGGCTGCCGCGATGGCGTCCTCGACCGTGTCGACCCCGCCCCGGCTCCACGGCGCGACGGGGACGCCGACCTCTTCGGCGAGCAGCTTGGCGCCGATCTTGTCGCCGAGCTTGCGCATGGCGTCCGCGCTGGGGCCGATGAAGGTGACGCCGATGTGCTCGCACAGTTCGGCGAAGGCCGGGTCCTCGGCGACGAAGCCCCAGCCGACCCAGGCGGCGTCGGCCTTGGTGGCGACCAGGGCCTTTTCGAGGACCTTGAGATCCAGGTACGGACGCGCCGAGGCCGGACCGAGGTCGTAGGCGATATCGGCCGACCGCACGAACGTGGCGTTGCGGTCGACGTCGGTGTACAGGGCGACCGTTTCGATCGGTAGCCCGGTCGCCGCTGCCAGATCACGGACGGCATGGATGAGCCGCATTGCGGCCTCTCCCCTGTTGACGATGGCGATGCGGCTGAACACTCGCCGACTCCTTTCCATTACCAAGGACGTGCCCGGGACGGGTGCGAATTCGAACTCCGGTTCAAGGGCAGTCTGCACCTCTCTTCGTTATATGTGAACAGCGTCCGAGGGTTACCGGCACGTATAGATGGAAGTTGGCATCGTCCGGCCGGTCAGCGCTATCGCCGCTGCTCGTCGGCCGGCCTCCTGGACGGCCGAACCAATAGCTCCGGGCGCTTGCCTTGACGTCGAGGTCAATCCCTACCGTCACCTCATCGGGGCGATTTCCGGGCCCCGGCGACCGAGGAGAGACCATGACCAAGAGCGTCGCCACCGTGACCGATGTGACCTTCGCGCGCGAGGTGCTCGATGCCGGCCTGCCGGTGCTCGTCGAGTTCACCGCCGCCTGGTGCCCGCCGTGCAAGATGATCGAGCCGGTGCTCGACGAGCTGGCCCGCGAGGAAGCGGGCCGGATGTCGATCGTCAAGCTCGACGTCGACGCCAACCCCCAGACCACCGCGGACTACGCCGTGCTGTCGATGCCGACTCTGATGCTGTTCCGCGACGGCATCCCGGTCCGCACCGTCGTGGGCGCCAGGTCCAAGCGCCGCCTGCTCGACGACCTGGCAGGCGCGCTCTGAGTCCGGGTCAGTTGGCGCCGTTCATGATGAACCGCACACCCGTGCCAAGGGCGCAGAACTTCCCGATGATCGGCTTCTCCGGCATTCGAGTCAGCGGGCGGGGAAGCGGAGGATGTGGTCGTCGCCGTCGCGGAGGTCGCCGCGGCCGTCGGTGTTCGAGGTGGTGAGCCAGAGGGCGCCGTCCGGTGCCACGGTGACGGTGCGTAGTCGGCCGTAGGAATCACGGAGGACGTCGCGGGGATTCGTCGCTGATCCATTGGATACTGTTGCGGTCCAGAGTCTTTCACCACGGAGAGCGGCTACGTAGAGCGTGTTCCCCGCGATGGCGATGCCGGAGGGTGAGGCTTCCGAGGTCGACCAGGTGAGCAGGGGGTCGGTGAAACCGCTGTTCGCACCGCCGGATCCCTCGACCTCGGGCCAGCCGTAGTTGCGGCCCGGCTCGATCAGATTGATCTCGTCCACCCGGTCCTGGCCGAACTCGGCGGCGTAGAGCGCGCCCGAGCCGTCCCAGGCCAGACCTTGCACATTGCGGTGGCCGAGGCTGTAGACCGGGGAGCCGGGGGTCGGATTTCCCGGCGCGGGTGCGCCGTCGGGGGTGATCCGCAGGATCTTGCCGTTGGGGCTCGCGGCGTCCTGGGAGAGCCCGCTCCGGCCCGCGTCGCCGGTGCCGACGTAGAGCATGCCGTCGGGTCCGAAGGCGATGCGGCCGCCGTTGTGGTTGCCCGCCTTCGCGATTCCGTCGAAAATGACCTCGACCGGCTCGCCGGGCCGGAACCGCACGATGCGATTGTCGTCCTCGGCGGTGAAATACGCGTAGACATACCGGGTTCGGTCATAGTCGGGGGCGACCGCGAGGCCGAGCAGTCCGCCCTCACCGCGCGCGACAACGCCCGGCAGCTCGGCGAAGAGCTCCGGTTCGCGGCCCGGCGCCACGCGCAGGATGCGTCCGGAATCTCGTTCGGCCACCAGCGCCGTGCCGTCGGGCAGGAAGGCGAGGCCCCACGGGACATCGATCCCGCGTGCCACCTCCTCGGGAGCGCCCAGGTCGGGGACGCCGGAGGGCACGCTCGGCGCGGGAGCGGTGACGATCGCCGTGAACGGTGCGCGACCAGCGGGCTCGTCGCTCGTGCAGGAAGTCGCAGCGCAGGCGATCAATATGGCGCCCAAGATATTTCGCGCACCCTGGCGCGACATCGCTTCCTGCGGATGGTCTCTCGCGACGGTCACGGCGCTTCAGATCAGCTTCGCGAGTTGTTCGCGATCGGAGGCGTCGAGTTTGATGCACGCCCGGTAGATGTGGCCTTCGACGGTGCGCACGGAGACGCAGAGCCGTTCGGCGATGGCACGGTTGGACAGGCCACGACCGATGAGCGCGGCGATCTCGCGTTCTCGTTCGGTGATCGGGAGCGGGCGCGCGGCGGCGGTGATGGCGGGAGTGCGGGCGCCGTCGCAGCGGGCGGCCAAGGCCTGCACGCGGGCGGCGGCTTGGGCGCTGGGGCGGCGCTGGCCCGCGTGGTCGTAGATCGGGACGGCCTGCGCTGCCGCGTCGGCGGCGGCCAGGAGCAGACCCGCGGTCTCGAATTCGAGGCTCACGGCGGCCAGCGCGCGCGTGTCGGCGTGGGCGAAGGCGGCGGCATGGCGGGCGTAGATGCCCGCGGCGGGCCCCTGGATGCGGGCCGCGACCATCGCCAGCCGGGTGGCGACGGTGCGGTCACCGAAGCGGGCGGCATGATGCAGCGCCTCGGCTTCCAAGGCGAACTGGCCGGTGCGGTGCGCGAGGTCGGCCGCCTTGCGGGCCAGCTCGATCGCCGCGTGCTGGCTGTGCTCGGCGGCGGCCACCCAGGCGCGCGCGATCAACCGCTGTGGCTCGTGCAGCGCCATGTGCGGCCCGCGGTGTTCCTCGGCGTCTGCGAGGACTCGTTCGGCCTGCTCGACCTCGCCCAGCGCCGCGTACGCCCGCGCCAGCAGCAGCCGGGCAGGCAGCTTCCACGCCAGGGAACTTTCGGCGTTGAGTGCCGCCAGCGCCTGTTCGAAGGCGGTGATCGCTTCGCGGAACCGGCCGCGATAGGTGGCGACCACGGCGACCGCGATCCTGGCGATCGCCCACCCGATGAACTGGCCCGCCGAGGAGAACTCCCGGTATTCGGAGGCCCGCTGCTCGGCGCGGTCGAGCTCGCCGATGGTCGTCAGCGCCAGCACGTCCCCGTACCTGACCATGACCCGGACCAGGCCGTCGGTGGACTTCTGCTCGGCGGTGATCCGGGCCGCGATCGGCGCGAAATCGGCGCCGCGTCCGGCCACCGGCATCGCCAGACCCAGCGCAAAGGCGGCGAAATCGACGGCTTGCCAGGGTGAATCCGGGTCGGCGATGACGCGCTCGGCGGTCTCGATACCGACGGCGATCCGGCTCTCGTGCACCGCCATCGCCGCGCCGAAGGCATCGACCGTCAGCCGCAGCGCGGGATACTCGACCCGGGCGGCGAGCAGGTCGAGCAGGTCACGGGCACGCGTGACATGGCCGAGCGACCAGAACTGCAGCCCTGCCCTGAGCACGCCCCACTGGACGAGTTGCAGCGGATCGAGGCGGTCGGGGTCGAAACGGGCCAGGATCTCGTCGGCTTCGTGCGGCTTGCCCTGCCACATCAGTGCCCGCGACAGCAGTTCGGCCGCGCGCAGCCCGCCGCAGCGCTCGCACGCGGCGCGCGCGAGCCGTTCGGCCAGCGGCAGGTTGGACATGGCGACCGCGTCCTTGGCCGCGTTGATCAGCACGACGATGTCGATCGGCTGATCGCTGTCGATACACAGCTGCGCCAGCCGGATCCGATGCGCCGGCGTGCTCAGATCGCGGTCGCGCAGTGTCTCGACGATGCGACCGCGCCGTGTACGGGCCGCGGCGGTGCCGACCCGGCGGCGGATCACCTCGCCGAGCAGCGGATGACTGAACCGGACGTCGACCGCCGGGCCGTGGCGGCTGACCCGGATCATGCCGGTGAGCTCGGCCGTGTCGACGGCCTCCACCCCGACCAGCTCGGTCAGGATGTCGATGTCGAGCGGTTCGTAGACGGCCAGCATCCTCAGCGCCTCCAGCACCGGCTCGCCTACCCTGGTCAGCCGCTCCTCGAGCAGTTCGACCAGCCCCGACGGCACCGCGGTCGGCCCGCGCAGCTGCCAGACGCCGTTGGTGTCGGTCAGCGTGCGCGCCTCGACCGCGCCCTCGACCATATTGCGCAGGAACAGCGGATTGCCACCGGAGGATTCCCACATGACGTCGGCGCTGAGCCCCTCCAGGGTCCCGCCGAGGACGGTCTCGATCAGTGCGACGCACTGCTGTTTGGTCAGCGGCGTCAACTCGATGCGTTCGAGGTAGCCGTCCTTCCACAGTGAGGTGACCGCGTCCGGCACGGTCTCCCCGGTGCGGACCGTGGCGACGACGCGGGCGCTGTGATCCACGGCGATCTGGTGCACCAGCGTCGCGGACAGGGTGTCGAGGAGGTGGGCGTCGTCGACACCGATCACGGTGCCCGACTGGGCGAGCAGGTTCTCCCGCGCCGAGTGCAGCAGCGCGAGCGGGTCGCGCGAGGCCGACGCGGCGATCCAGGGGGCGAACGCGCCGAGTGGAATGGCCTGGGACGACGCGGTGCAGGCCGCCCAGCGCACAGGATTCGGCAGCACCGAGGTGACGAGCCGCGCCAGGGTGGTCTTGCCGATTCCGGCGGCGCCGACGAGCACGACACCACCGGTGTTGCCGTTGGTCAAAGCTGTACGGACGGCGTCGTATTCGGCGGGGCGATGAAGCAGTTGCCACAATTCGCCCATACAGCAAAATTCTAGTTCCCGCCCGGCCGTGTCACAACGAATATGTGCAGGTGCAACTAATTTCCGGGCCGGACGGGCGGGGAGGGCGATGGTCATGGTGGCAGTTCGGTGGCGTCGCGTGGCTCGAGCCGGGGCGCGTTGTTGACGTCGTGGCGGAAGTTGCTCGACGCCTCGTAGACGCGCTGCTTGAGCCGGTTGATCGAGCCGAGCGGACGGTGCGCGTCGAGGCCGCGCCAGGAGTTGAACGACAGCACATCATCGCCGTAGGCACGCCGTTCGGGCGTGTAGGGATCCTGGACGTCGAAGCGGATGGTCGCGACGGTGCGGTGCGGTGATGCGTCTTCCGGCCACGGCACGGTCGCGTCCTCGATCGGCATGGTGGTGGTGTCGGTGCACAGTTGCGCGCGCAGCTCGTAGGTGGCGCTGTGCGAGGCGAAGAAGTCGATGACGGAGTCCTGATGGACGTTCACTCCCGCCTCTTCGCTCACCGGTTGCCCTTGCAGCGCAACGACTTCCGGTGACACGGGCACATAGAGCAGCTTGGCCACGTAGTCGCCGTAGCGCACGGGCGCCGAGGTGTAGAAGGTCTCGCCCAGAATGTGGGTGTTGGGCGCGATGAAGACGCTGAGATTCGGTGGCACCCCCCGTCCGATCCGCCGCAGCACGTGCTGGTCCACGGCGGCGAGAAGGCTACTGCCGGTCTGCAATACCGGATCGGGCAACCGCGCGAGCACCCAGGCGGTGGGCATGCCCTTCATCAGGTAGGCGTGCGCGTCGGCGAACAGGAACTCCCGGTGGGTGACCATGATGAGGTCCTGCGTGGTGGCCTCGTCGTCGGGCAACGCCCGTTGCCCGTGCACGCCGAGCACTTTGATCCCCAGCCCGCGGACACCGCGCAACTGGTCGCTGCGGATCACGCCGGAGGTGCTCGACAGCCGGGCGATCACCGGGTAGGTCGCCGGGGTGGCGAACAGGCCCTGCGCCAGTTCGGGCGGCAGGCCGGCGGGCACGGTCAGCTCGCCGCGCAGGATGCCGTGACTCTTGGCGTGCGCGTCGCGCAAACCGCGCTTGTACTTGCGGTAGGCGCGTTCGTTGTTGTCGCGCAGGACCGCGATGATCTTGTCGATGTCCTGCTCTTCGTCGGGCCGCGGGTGTTCGAGGTCGTCGCGGTAGCGCAGGTAGGTCATCGTCGGCTCCTCCACGGCGCGAACGGATTCGCGACGCCGTCGAGCGCGGGCGCCAGCGTGGGAAAGTGGCGCAGCAGGACGCTGCGCATCGAGTTGTCGCGCACCCACGCCATGCCGGCCTCGGTGTAGACCTCGGGCCGGAAGTCGGTGGTGAAGAACCGGTCGGCGGACAGCCGCCGCGACGCCATCAGCACGAACACCCGGAACGCGGTGTCGCTGAAGCCGAAACCGGGCGGTTTGGGCTCGGCGTAGAGCCCGATCATGAGGTCGACGTCGTCCACGTCGCCGTAGATCCGCTCGAGTTCGCGGGCCCACCGCGGGTTGTCGGTCAGCTGGTCGAACGAGGTGACCGGCGGCAGTCGCAGATGCTTGCGGAATTCGTTGTAGCGCGGCACGCCCCGCTCACGGACCCGCAGGATGTCGACGGTCGCCAGGTCGAGCAGCGGATGTCCGGGGCGGGTGAGGTTCTGCAGGTGCCGCGGATAGTTGTGCAGGGTCAGCGCGCCGGGGTTGGCGCGGCCGAACGAGTAGAGCAGCGTGTCCATCGGTGTCTCGGCGAGGCGTTCGCGAATGTGGGCGACGCCCAGCTCCGGGAGCGGATATTCGGCCAGGACGCTGTCGTCGGCGAGGCTGCGGACCACGAGTTCGTCGGGGATGAGCGGATGCATCCGGTACACGGAGACGAATTCCTCGGTCAGCGAGAACGGCACGCCGTGGTCGTCGACCGCGGATCCCGGTATGCCGCACAGCACTTCGTTGCCGGTGAGCCTGCCGAACCGGCGGGCGACCCGCTCGCCGAGCACCCCGAACCAGTTGGCGCGCATGGCGGCGACGGTGGTGGGATGCGCGATGACGGCCGGTGTCCAGTCGACGGTGTGGATCTTCGCGATCAGCGCCGAGTTGACCAGGCGTGCGGTGTCGTAGAGCTGTTGGTCGTCCAGGTCGGGATAGCGCCGGCTCAGGCGACGGCAGATCGCATTGTGTTCGCGCAGGAACAGCGAATGCAGCAGGGCAAGGCCGACCCAGGCGTTGGCCGCCGCGTCCGACAGGGCGATCAGGCTTTCCGCGTCCAGTGGTGGCAGGCCCAGTTCGTCGATGACGAGTTCGCCGCCCTTGCCCGATCGCATGGCGGCCGCGAATTCGGCTGTGCTGCCATAGATCTGGGAGGCGTCCCACCAGTGGCTCTCCACCGTGGTGTACGTCGGCGGACCGCCTGGTTCGGGGCTCGGCACCGAGGCGGTGCGCGGGATCGTCATCGGCGGGTCCGGCCACGGATCCCGCGCGTCCAGGGTCACCGTGAAGGGCTCGGTGTCGGCGTCGTCGTGGTCGAACCAGTCGTGCACTTCGAACTGGATCCAGGCCGCCGCCAGCAGATTCAGGGTCGTGGCGGGCTGGAACCGGTCGCGGGTCAGCAGTTGCGTGCTGATCAGGCGCGGGTTGGGTTCCAGAATCCGCGCGGCGTCCTCCGGGTGGGTGTGCGCGAGCGGGACGTTGCGCCCGAACCTGCAGCCGACCGACCCTGTCCTCGGGTCGGCGGCGTTGTTGTAGGTGCCGTCGACGGTGCGCGCGCCCTGGTGCTCGCCCGCCTCGTCCGGTGGCAGCGGTTCGCCCGGATAACCGCCGGTGTCGAAGAGGTTCTGCGCGCGGAGCCGGCTGCGCAGGCCGACCAGGACGGCCAGCCCCAGCGGCGGCGGCAAGCGGAACCAGCCGATGCGCCGATCCAGTGCTTCGGCGGCTCCGACCGCCAAGCGGGTGACAAACGGAGTCGTCATGACCATCGAGAACCTCCACGTGGCTGGCTCGAACCGCGGCGTACGAGAACTGGTCGGAAATCAGTGTCCGGCACGGCAGACCCCCTGTCACGGGTAGTGGACTACTCGCCCATCGGGTACGGCCGCACGCGGCTGATGTTCCGGATAACGATTTCGGCAACCACCGCGGCGGCCAACTTTCAGCAATCGAGTAGCGAATTACGCGCGCCGGGTGGCGGGTCGATGGGTCACGCTGCTTGGGTGACTACTCCGATCGAAATCAAGGTCAATCTCGACGGCGATCTCGTCGACGCACAAACCCGGCTGGGGTGTACGAACGCCGCGGCGATCAGCCGCGACGTGTGGTTCGCCGAACCACCTCGCCCACATGCGGGCGAGGCGTCTGCCCTCGCGGGCCGGATCGCCATCCGGCTGCGCAGCGGCGAGCGCGACGACCTGACCGTCACGCTGCGCCCGTGCGAGCCATCGCAGCTGGTGGGCCGCTGGGCGTCGGCGTTCACCGACGAGGCGGTGCGGTACCGCATCGAGGGCGACTGGTGCGGCGAGGAGCGGGTGCTGTCGGCCTCGCTGCTGAGTAAACGCCCACCCGGCTCGCTGCGGGTGGCCGCCCTGCGTGGTGAGGACGTCACCGAGGCCCTCGACTCCGCTCAGCGCCAGTTCGTGGTGAGCTGCACGCCCCCCGGCGTCGCGGTCGAGCACCTGCGGGCGAGGGGTCCGGTCGCGTCGACCAGGTGGACGAAGGTGCACCTCGGCGGCCTGGAAGTCGACGCCGAACGCTGGACCGTCGGCGGCCGAGACCAGTTCCCTCTGTCGCGCCCCCTTGGGACCCGGCCCCGTCGCGGCACACCCGGCCCGCGCGCGCCCCGCCCCCCCGGGGGCGCGCCCGCT
>NZ_JBHXMY010000103.1:0-6526 GCF_042720195.1 Nocardia sp. NPDC058497
GGTTGTAGCGGACAGCTATCGACTCGGGGGGGGGGGGGGCCCCCGGCCGGGGGGGCAATACCACCCCCCAAAACCCCCCCCCCCCGGGGGGCGCGGGGGCCCCCGGGGGGGGGGGCGGGCGCCGGCGGGGGGCCCCCGCCCGCGCCGCCCCCCGCCCCCCCCCGCGGCCATGACATTGCGGGCCGCGCCCGAGGGCACCGAACCCGAACTGGGCGTCGCCGCGGCCCCACCACCGCCGCGCGGTGGCGGTGTCGGCGCCGGGCCGCGCGGTGCACCGCCGCCGGGACCCGCACCGCCGGGACGCGGACCCGCACCGCCACTGCCGAAGTAGCCTGCCGAACCGGGCGCCGCGGCGGGCCGGGAGGCGACCGCCTTGGTGCCGATCGCGCCGAGCGCCATCGCGCCGACCGCGGTGCCACCGGCCACCATCAGACCGGAACCACCGGTGCCGACCGTGGCGACGGCGGGCGCGACCAGGCGCATCAGCGCGGGCAGCACGAACGCCACGCTGCACAGCAGCACCAGCGCGACCAGCATCCGCTGTGCCTGTTCACCTTCCGGCAGACCGCCCGAGGTGGTCGTCTCGTCGACGTGCCCCGCGGTGGTGAACGCGATCATGTACACGATCGCGGCGACGGGTTTGAACAGCATGAACGCGATGATCCAGCCGATCAGCTTCTGATACGACTGCTTACCGGTCCCGGTCGCCGACGCGGCCGCGGCCAGCGGCAGTACGCCCGCGGCGACCACCAGCAGACCCTGCCGGACGATGGCGAGCACGATCTGGGCGAGCGCGCCGAGCAGGCCGACGATCGCGATGATCAGCACCAGACCGGGCGAGAACGCCTGCAGCTTGGACGTTTTCACCATCAGCTCGGCCATGTTCTTGGCATTGCCGCCGGTGGCGTCGGAGATGATCCACTCGGAGAACTTGTCCGAAGCCCTGGTCCCGGCGACGATCACCGCGCCGAGCATCCACGAACTGAACACGACCCTGGCGAAGAGCCGGAACGATTCGGCGGCCTCGCTGACGGCCGCCCCGCGTCTGGCCTCGGCCAATCTGCCGCCGGTGATGATCACCGACGCGATCAGCAACAACATCTGGATCTGATAGGTGTAGTCGTTGATCTTGGTGAACAGGGCGCCCGAGTCGCTCACCGCCTCGTTGGGCACCTTCATCCAGAAGGTCAGCGCCAGGATCAAAGCCTCGCCGAGACCCTTCATCAGCGAGTCGACCACCTTGCCGAAGGTGGAGTCCCACGCCTTGTCCTTGACCGCGGTCGCCGCGTCGCCGGGATGGGTGGCGGCATTGCCCGCCTTGCACACCGCCGAGGCCGCGTCACCGAGGGAGACACCGGGAATGGCGACACTGTCGAGTGTGTCGTGCAGCTCGTTGCATGCCTGGTCGAAGCCGTAGGTCTGGCCGTAGGCCACCGTCGGCGTCGCGATCATCACGGTGAAGATCACCGCGAATATTGTGACGATCCGCCTCAGCATAGTTGGCACCCCTCGATGGTCCGCAGGGAATCGATCCGGGCTGTGCTGTACACCGATGCTCACCATTTCGTCCACCCCGCCAGCGATTCCACATATTCGGTCTGGGTGTTGTTCGTGGTCGACGGCTTGAGCCGCCAGTCGCCCTCGTCCCACACCACGATCATCCGCATGGCGGCGTACAACTGCTTACCGTCGATGACCGGTCCGCGCGAAGCGAGTCGCACGATGGCCATGTCGTCGGCGTAATCGTCGATCCTGAACGCGTCCGATGCCACGAAGTAGCGGGTCACCTTCTCCGGCTGCTGTTTCGGCAGCCGGTCGCTCGACAGCGCCGAGTCGTAGGCGGCCAGCTGCGCCGAACTGACCCGCACCTGGGTGACGTACAGGTCGCGATCGGCGGGCCTGGCGTTGAGCCGGTAGGTGATCTGTGCTGCGGCCAGCGCGGCGCCCTGCGGGGTCCGCGCGTAGCCTACGGCCAGACCGTCGGAGATCCTGGTCGGCCCGTCGGAGGTGGAGAACGGCACCGAGGCGCCGTATACCCGCTGCCAGCCATGCGGTTTCGTCGTACCCTCCGGCGCCCCGGTCAGCCAGTCCGAATCGACGGGCGTGCGCTGGGTTCCCGGTATCTGCGCCAGCGGCTGACCCGCCGGGTTGTTCGGAACGTCCACGCGCCTGCCGAGCAGGTCGATCTCGGGATCGGCGAAACCCGTTCCGCCGGCGGCCTGCGCGGGCGGCGGCGCGCTGTCGATCTCCGCGTCGCTGCTGGTGAAGTACACGACCGCGCCGACGACCAGGATCAGGGCGAGCAGGGCACCCGAGGCGATCATGCCGAAAGAAGCGCGGTCGCGCGCGCCCGGCTCCTTCTCGCTCACGTCGGTGCCTCCAATATCACGATGTCGGTGGGTAATTCGTCGATCGCGTCGACGGGCCGGTCGGTGGACTGCGGATCGGGTAACTGCAGTCGCCAGTCTCCGCCGTACCAGCTGACCGTGGTGTGGTTCACCGCCCTGGATCTGTCCGAATACTCGGTATAGACATCGACCCGGGACTGTTCGTCACGGTATTCGGTGATTTTGTAACCCAACAATCTCGGCGCGTACTCCGGCGCGGCGGGCCCGGTGATCGACAGCTGCACGCGGTTGATCGCCCACTCGTCGCGGGCCGGACCCGGCACGATTTCCTGGTTCACCACGGTGGCCCACTGGCTGTCGGGCGCCACCGACAGCCGGATGGTGTGGGTCAGCGCCGCCAGCCCTGCCCCGCGCGGGGAATGCTCGAAACCCGTTGCGGCACCTTGGGCTACCGTTGCCGGGCCCTGGTCGGACTGGGGCAGGGCGATGCCCTGGTAGTCCTGCCAGCGCACCCCGGTCGGTGCGGCGGACAGGTCGGGGCCCGCATCGTCGCCGCTGCCGCAGCCCACCGCCGCGGCCAGCAGTGCGATACCGACCGCGACCGGCCGTGTCACTGTGGAATTCATCGTTCCGTCCGCACCCTCACGCCGGCAGGAAGGCCAGCGCGATCGCGGACGCGGTACTGGCGACCGCCGCGCCGAGCAGGCTCATCAGGACGCCGTGCGAGGCATCGTTGACGGCCAGATCGGAGCGGAACGCGATCCACAGCCGGCCCGCCGACAGGATCATCCAGGCCAGGCACGACAGCAGGACGAACCAGAGCAGCCAGTTCAGCAGCTGCATCATCGGCGCCAGCACGTCGGCCGGGATCTGCTTGTAGGCGAGCACGGTGATCACGTACCGATGACCGCATTCATGATGGTGCCGGCGCTGGTCGCGACGACACCGCCGATCATGGCGCCCGCCACCATCTTCGGCGACTCGAGGCCACCGCCGGTCCAGCGCTCCCAGGCGAACTTGCCGCCCGCGTAGGTGATGCCGCAGATGCCCGACAGCAGCACGAACCAGGTGAGGTATCGCACCAGCTGCAGGATCTTCTCCGAGCCGGGAGGAGCTTCCGGTGTCGGATTACCCACCTGGGCCAGGACGGTGCCGTACGTGTCCTGCACGGCGAGGAGGATCATGCTCATCGGGTGCCTTTCTCCCACTGTAAAGGTGTTGTGCCACAAACACTTCGACGCCGACACACGTTTGTACACCACCGGCGGCCCGACCGCCCGGCGTTCACGATCGACCCTCCCCCGGGGCTTGCCCGTCGATACTCGCGCGGATCGCGGCGACCAGATCGGTTCCGAGCTCACCGATCTCGGCGGGCACCTCGTCGAGCGGGTCGACCCGGCGCTTGCGCGGCGCCACGTCGTCGCCCGGTGACCACACCGGCAGCGCCTCGGACTCGACCAGGGTCCATTCCTCGATCCACGGCACCTGCCAGACGTGCCCGGCGAGTGAGCCGACCACGTCCCGGTACCGCCGGATCTCCGGTGGTACCCGTCCCGGGCGCGCCGCGACCGTGATCAGCCCGAGCACCAGCGACGGACCGGCGAGCCCGGCGTGGTGCTGGCGCAGCAGGTCGTGCGCGCGGGTGAGGCCGGAGATGGTTTCGCGCGCGACCAGGACGACATAGGGGGATTCCCGGTCGAACACACCGGGCCACCGGCCGCGGGCGTCGGCGGCGGGGGCGAGCACGTGGGCGAGGGTGGTGGCACCGGAGCCACCGTGCACGCCGAGCAGCCACACCAGCGGCGCCCGGCCCACCCCGGGCACCGGACGCTCCCAGATCGGCGCGCGCAGCGATTCGGGCGGCGCGACGACACCGATTCCGGCGGGCGCCGGTTCACGACGACGACGAAGATTCATAGCGGCCGTCATGATGCCACCCCGGCGAGCAACCGCCCATACGCCGCACGCGTCGGCTCGGCCAGTTCGCTGTGCCGAACCAGCTCACCGCGGGCCAGATGCGGGTCGTAGGGGATCTCGACGACCTCGCGCACCCAGCCGGACAGATGCTCGCGCAAATGCTCGGCTACCCGCGAGTCGTCGTGCGAATACTGGTGTGAGACAACGATGGTGGTGTCGGCGACGACACCGGCGCCGTCGTCACCGTAGTGGTCGTCGAGCCATTCCAGCGTCACCCGCAGGCGGTTGGCGGCGTCCACGCGAGCCGGAATCGCCAGTACCAGTGCGATATCGGCGTCGTCGAGCAGCGGGCGCAGTTGCCGACCGGCAATCGGGTTGCCGCCGTCGTAGACCGCGGTGTACCCACCGTTGTCCAAAGCCCTGGCGACAGTGAGATATGTCGCGCGCCGCCGCAGCGGGGTGGCGTCGCGCCAGAGCAGTCCGAACCCGGAGGTCGACCGGGACAGGCAGTCCTCGAGCGGGGCCGGTTCGTCGTCGCCGCGGCCGTAGACCCACGACTGCAGGTTCACCGGGTGCAGGTGCTTGTCGGCGCCGCGCAGGGCCAGATCGCTGCCCGCAGCGGTGGCGTCCACCGCGACCGTCGCACCCTCGGTGACGAGTTCGCCCGCCAGCCCGAGCGCCGTCGTCGTCGTGCCGGCACCGCCGCAGCCGCCGACCACCAGGATCGGCCTTCGCCCGCCCTCGGCGCGCTCGCCGCTCTTGCGCCGCAACCGCACCACCGGAGCCGGATCACGCGCCACCTCACCCGACGGCTCCCCCTCGGGGGCTTCGTCGAGCCATCGGCTCCAGTCGTCTGTCATCGCCTCTGCTCCTTACCCTGCCGCGATGCCCGTGATGAGCGTGCGATCGCCGATCAGCGCGGTCCGCACCGACTGCTTGGTGTAGGTGGCCGGTGCGCCCGCGGGCCGGAACTCGGTGACTTCCACCGTGTACCGGTCCGCGGCGACGGTGGTGATCCGCACGCAGTGGGTGGTCCCCACCGGGATGGAATCGATACCGCGCTGGATCACGGCGGCCGGCGAGACAGCGGCGTCGGGGGCGGCCAGCGCCCTGGCCTGCTCCCCCGATCGGTTCACGTAGTAGGCGTACTGGAAGGCGAGCACGGCGTCGGGGCCCGAGCCGGTGCCACCCGCTTCGGCGCTGCGCACCACCGTCTCGGTGCGTTCGGTCGGGCAGGCGCCCTGCGGGTCGGCGGCCAGGTTGCCCGCCACGAAGTGCAGGGGCGCTGCGTGTTCGGCGCTGTCGCCGCCGCGGCCGAACAGCAGGAAGAACACGCCGGTCGCGGCGAGGACGAACACGAGAACCGCGACGGCGAGCACGAGCCAGGTGCGATTGCGGCGGGTGTTCGCGCGCAGCGCGCCGGAAGGCTGGAGTACCCGCGCCTCGTCGTAGTCGTCGGCCGCGGCGTCGGGCCAGGGGAACTGGACCAGTTCGGCGTCGTAGTCGTCGTCGGGGCCCGGTGCGGGATCGGCGACCCAGTCCGACCAGCCGCCGGTGAATTCGCTACGCCGCGCGGCCAGTTCGGCTGGCGGCGCTGGCTCCGGTTCGGGCTCGGGCTCGGGTTCGACCGGGTACGGCTGGGCGCCGTAGGCCGAGTTGTCGTAGCCGTGGTCGGTGTCCTGGCGATCGGTGTCGAGGCCGGTCGTGCGTTCCGAGTCGTCCCCTGCCGTGGTGAACAGCTCGGGCCCGGTGGGCTCGGCTGCCTGGTCGGCGGACGGGGCGCGCTCGGGGCGCTGCGAATATCGGTCGAGGCCGTCGTCCTCGCCCGCCGCCGGGTCGGCGGTGCCCTGGCGCGCAGGGTCGGCTGCGTCGGTCTCTGGCTCGAGCGCCGAATACCAGCGCGACAGTTCGTTGTACGACTTCAACATTCCCCCCTTTCCGCGGCGCCGGGCACATGGATTCGCATTGCAGACCTCTCGGTGATCAGTTCACAGCGAACGGACGGGTGGTGGGAGCGGTGGTTCCGGGTAACGCGGCAGGCGGAGTCGTCGCGCCGCCGGATGAGGCGCCATCGGCTCCTGTCCCGAACGGAAATTGTCCCCCACCGGAGGGTGTGGGTGTCGTATACGCGCCGGTCGGGCTGGTGAAGATTCCGGCACCGCGCTGGTCGGACCCGCCGACCGGCACCGCACCCTGCCCAGAGGCGCCCGCCGCGTCGCGCGCGACGGCGGCGAACCACACGGCGACGTACTGGGTCGGGG
>NZ_JBHXMY010000103.1:6536-10804 GCF_042720195.1 Nocardia sp. NPDC058497
GCGCCCCGCCACCCCCCCCGCCCCCCGGGCCCCCCCCGGGGGGGCCCGCCCCGGGGGCCCACCACTCGGCGACGTACTGGGTCGGGGTCGCGCCGTCGGCGCCGACGCTCATGCGCGAGTAGGCATCATGGCGCTGCACCGAGTCCCAGTAGCGCACCCAGGTGGTGACATCGAGGAGTTCGGAGTTGTCGGTGATGTTCTGCTGCACGGCCGTGTATGCCTCGTTGACCAGTCTGACCCCGGTGGTCGGCGGCACCAGCTGGGGAACGGCGCCGACGAGTTCGGTGCCGAGCAGGGTCAGCCCGGCCAGCGGATTCGACAGTGTCGCCGTGGCCAATTCGGTGATGCTCGCCGGGTTCAGCACCGTCTTCACGACCGTGGTGACGGCGTTGAGGCCGATCATGCCGACCTTGAGCAGCGCCTGGAAGGCGGCGTTCACATCGAGCTGACTGCGCGGGTCGGAGGCGTCGGCCAGGCGCTGGGAGATCGACTTCTTCGGCGAGAGCGACAGATCCGCGAGCGTGCTGCCGGAAATGTCCTCGTTGACCACCGTCGACGCGGTCTTGATGGACGTGAACGCCAGTGCCTGCGCGATCGAGACCAGCGACCCGATCGGATCACCACCGGAGAGTTTCACCTGGCTGACCAGGTTGGTCACCGCGCGCATGATCGGCGCGCCCTGCGGCGCGTCGCACGCGAGATCACCCGTCGCGCAGAAACTTGCGACGCGCCCGGTGAGCTTGCCGAAGTCGGCGGCCTGGTCGGTCCGGGTACCGAGCCCGCCACCGGGTGCCACGGCCTGCCGGACCGCGGCGACGTCGTCGAGCGTGTCGCCGGAGGTTCCCGGCGCCGCGGTCGGCGTCGTCCGGTCGGGCGCGCCGGGGAACAGCGGCGCGTTCGCGCTGCGGGTCGGGTCGGCGAACAGGGCGACCGCGGCGATCTTGTCCGCGGGCACCGAGCCCTGCCCCGACCCCACTTCCTGGGCGAACAGCGAGGCCACGTGGGCGCCTTGGGAATACCCGACCACCGCGACCCGCGAGTCCGGGCAGCGCTGGAGCACCTGAGTGGTCATCGACCGCAGTCGCGCGAGTCCACCGTCGACCGATTCCGTGTAAGGCACCGCTCCACCCGGCACCGCGCCACCGAAGCCGGCCTCGTAGGGCACGTAGGCCCGGTCGACCAGACCCGGCTCCGCGGCCTTGGCCAGCAGCGGCCGGAACACCGTGGACAGCATGCCGGTGTCGGTACTCGGCGCCGCGTCCGGTGACGATTCGCCTGTGCCCTGAATCCCCAAGGCGTACAGTGCCGGACACGCCGAGATCGACACCTGCGTGGAAGGAGCGCCGGAGGCACCCTCGTCCGCGGCGGCAACGCCTGCCGATGCCGTCACCGAAGCGACGGCGAACGCGATCATCGTCGCCGTGAGTCGTGTCGTGCACCGAGCCATATCGATCCGCATCACAGTCCGTTTCGGCTGACCAGTGGAGCGTTGAAACGCAGTAAACCGTAACAGATTCCGGGACTCCCAACCGCTGCCCAAAGTGGCCCTTTCACTGCCCCCGGCAAACCCCGTTGTCTCAGCAATCTTCTGGCGATCGGGTGGGCGCGGAAAAAGGCCCGGGCACCGTCGCGAACGACGGTGCCCGGGCCGGAATTCGGGGTCAGGCGGCGGAGGTCACCCGGTAGACGTCGTACACGCCTTCGACATTGCGCACGACATTGAGCAGGTGGCCCAGATGCTTCGGGTCGCCCATCTCGAAGGTGAACTTGCTGATCGCGACGCGGTCGCCGTGGGTGGCCACCGAGGCGGACAGGATGTTGACCTTCTCGTCGGCCAGCACCTTGGTGACATCCGACAGCAGCCGGGTGCGGTCGAGCGCCTCGATCTGGATGGCGACCAGGAACACCGACGACGGCGACGGCGCCCACTCGACGTCGATGATCCGTTCGGCCTGTGCCTGCAACGATCCGGCATTGGTGCAGTCGGTGCGGTGCACGCTCACCGCGCCACCGCGGGTCACGAAGCCCATGATCTCGTCGCCGGGTACCGGCGTGCAGCATTTGGCCAGCTTCGCCACGGTGCCCGAGGCACCGGGAATGAGCACGCCGGCGTCGCCGGTGACCCGCTGCCTGCTGGGCGTGGTCGACGGCGTCGACCGTTCGGCCAGCTCGTTCTCGACGTCACCGATGCCACCGAGCTGGGCCATGAGCCGCTGCACGACATGGTGCGCGGACACCTGGTGCTCGCCGACGGCGGTGTAGAGCGCGGAGATGTCGGAGTAGTGCAATTCGTGCGCGACCGCGGTCATGGCGTCGACGCTCATCAACCGCTGCAGCGGCAGCCCGACGCGGCGCACCTCCTTGGAGATCTGCTCCTTGCCGCTTTCGAGCGCTTCCTCGCGCCGCTCCTTGGCAAACCACTGGCGAATCTTGGCCTTCGCGCGTGGCGAGACGACGAAGTTCTGCCAGTCCCGGCTCGGTCCGGCGTTCTGCGCCTTGGAGGTGAACACCTCGACGACTTCGCCGTTCTCGAGCTGCCGTTCCAGCGCGACGAGCCTGCCGTTGACCCTGGCGCCGATGCACTTGTGCCCGACCTCGGTGTGCACGGCGTAGGCGAAGTCGACCGGCGTCGACTTCTGCGGCAGCGTGATCACGTCGCCCTTGGGCGTGAACACGAAGATCTCCGGCGATTTCAGGTCGAAGCGCAGCGATTCGAGGAACTCGGCCGGGTCGGCGGCTTCCCGCTGCCAGTCGAGCAGCTGGCGCATCCAGGCCATGTCGTCGACCTCGGCGGCGTCACCGGAGTGCTTGCCCTTGGTCTCCTTGTAGCGCCAGTGCGCGGCGATGCCGAACTCGGCGGTGCGGTGCATGTCCTGGGTGCGGATCTGCACTTCCAGCGGCTTGCCGTCGGGGCCGACGACGGTGGTGTGCAGCGACTGGTAGACGCCGTAGCGCGGTTGCGCGATGTAATCCTTGAACCGGCCCGCCATCGGCTGCCACAGCGAGTGCACGACGCCGACGGCGGCGTAGCAGTCGCGGACCTCGTCGCACAGGATGCGCATGCCGACCAGGTCGTGGATGTCGTCGAAGTCCTTACCCTTGACGATCATCTTCTGGTAGATCGACCAGTAGTGCTTGGGCCTGCCTTCGACGATCGCGTTGATCCGCGAGGCGGCGAGGGTGTTGACGATCTCGGCGCGCACCTTGGCCAGGTAGGTGTCGCGCGAGGGCGCGCGGTCGGCGACCAGGCGCACGATCTCGTCGTACTTCTTGGGGTGCAGGATCGCGAAGGCGAGGTCCTCGAGCTCCCATTTGACCGTGGCCATACCGAGGCGATGCGCCAGCGGCGCGATCACCTCGAGGGTCTCCTTGGCCTTCTTGGCCTGCTTCTCCGGCGGCAGGAAGCGCATGGTGCGCATGTTGTGCAGCCGGTCGGCGACCTTGATCACCAGCACGCGCGGGTCCCGCGCCATGGCGATGATCATCTTGCGGATGGTCTCGGCTTCGGCGGCCGAGCCGAGGTTGACCTTGTCGAGCTTGGTGACGCCGTCGACGAGGTGGGCGACCTCCTGCCCGAACTCCTCTTTGAGCTGGTCGAGCGAGTAGCCGGTGTCCTCGACGGTGTCGTGCAGCAGGGCGGCGACCAGCGTGGTGGTGTCCATGCCGAGCTCGGCGAGGATGTTGGCGACCGCCAGCGGATGGGTGATGTACGGGTCGCCCGACTTGCGGAACTGCTTGGCGTGCCGTTCGTCGGCGACGTCGAAGGCGCGCTGCAGCAGCGCCAGATTCGCCTTCGGATACAGCTCCCGGTGGACGGTGGCCAGCGGTTCCAGGACCGGCTTCACCGCCGCGATGCCGCGCTGACCGGTCATCCGGCGCGCGAGCCTGGCCCGCACACGCCGCGAGGCGGAGCTGGGCACGGAGGCGGTCGGGGACTGTTTGGGGGGTTCGGGCTTCTTCCCCGGGGCACCTTGGCTTGGCGTGGCGCCGGTGGGTTCCTGCGCGACCTTCGCCTGGCCGGGTTGTACCGTCATGCCACCACCTCTCGCACAGTACTCAGACCTCCCGGCCGAGTGCTGCAAAACCTGCCCAGACCACCAACTTTACAGCGTGCCCAGATACCACGATGGTCTCCAGCCACCGCCCTTTTCGGGCGTCGTCGGGGGGGGGGGCAAAGGGGGGGGGTGGGTGGGGTTTGGGGGGTGCCCCGGGGGGGTGAGCGCGCCCAAACTCGGGGGGGGGGGGCCGGGGGCCGCCCCCCCCGCGGG
>NZ_JBHXMY010000103.1:10814-13839 GCF_042720195.1 Nocardia sp. NPDC058497
GCGTGGTCAACAACCCCCCCCAAACACAAAAATTTACCCCGCGCCAACCACACACACTTGTCCCCCCCCCCCGCGCCTTGGGGGGGGGGGGTGGCAACCCCCCACCGGGGGGCCGCCCACGTCGGTTTCCGCTTCTCCCGGGCCGGTTTCACCGACACTACTCGAGCGTCGGTCAGCGCCTTCCCGTCGACCGCCGGGTGTCGTTACGCACCCGTACCGCACCTATCCCCGGCATAGTCACCGACCGGACTATCTGGTCGTCACCGCGTCCTGCCGCCTCGGTCTTCTTCCACGCGTTGAACGCATTGATCAAGTCGAACGGCGACCACGGCACCGGATGGTCCGGCGCGACCCTCCGTCGAGCGAGAGCGGTCTTCACGATGTGAAGGCTCTGGTTGAACGCGAACCGAGCCGCTCCCACATGCCGGGACAGCACAATCGACTGCTCGGCCGTGGGGTCGAGGCAGTACCGGAAAGTGGTGTGGCGGCTCATCGGTGACGAGTGTGACACATGGCACCGACAAACCTGCATGCTATGACCGGCCCCCGCCGAGGTCGGATCGCATCGGGGCTAGACCTGCACGGCAGGTAGGTCGTAGAGCGCGTAGGTCCGGCGCAGGACCGGGTACGAAACATTGCGCACGGGAACACCTCCCGAGGTCTTGCCGCATTCGCTCCCGGCGTGGGCGTGACCGTGCAGCGCGAGTGTGGCGCGGCCCGCGTCGACCGCCTCGCCCATGGCGTGACAACCCAGTCCGGGATAGATGGATGTGGGTTCGCCGACGAGAGTGTCGACGACGGGAGAGAAGTGGGTGAGAGCGATCCGGGTATCGCAGTCCAGGCCATCGAGTGCCCGGCGGAGGCGCTCGGCGTCGACCGGGCCACGGCGCATCCTGGCCCGATGCTCTGCCGACCCCGAGTCGGGATCACCCGGGTGATCGGGGAATCCACCGGAACCGCCCATCACCCCGGCGATCCCGACCTGATGCCCGCGAATCGTGACCATCGTCGAATCACCGTCCAGGACAACGACACCGGTTTCATTGAGCCGCCGCGTGATCCACTCGCCGTGGTGCTCGTCGTGGTCGTGATTGCCCAGGACTGCGATCACGGGAACCGGCAGATCGGCGAGTTCGGCGCAGAGCAGCTCGGTATTGGCTCGGGTACCGCCCTCGGTGAGATCGCCGGCCAGGAGCAACAGGTCGGCGTGGCGATCGAGTCGAAGGAAGTCGGGCCGGAACTTGCCCGCGACGGCACGTCGCATGTGCAGGTCGGCGGTGGCGGCGAGACGGATCGGCGCGATGTTCCCCACCTGCCAAGGCAGCCACAGCGGGGCACGGCTGTCAATGCGATTCCCGCTCCACCAAGGGGTCGGGACAGCCCACCCTGAGGGTTCGGCGGGCGGCCCCTGAGGTCTCTTCCGATGTGCGGTCGAGGAGCGCAGAGTAGTAGCTGAGCCACCGACCCCGAAGGAACCCAAGGATATGCAGTCCAGCTACGTGCACCACGTCAGGCAGCAGTTTTCCCGGTACGCGGACACTCGTTCGTACATCTACCTGCGGGAATCCGGGCGGGACCTGGTCGAGGAGGTCGTCACCTACCGCGAACTCGACCGCGATGCCCGGGCGTTTGCCCAGTGGTTGTCAGAGCAGCCCGAGTCGGCGCAGCCGGTGGTATTGCTCTACCTCGACGGGATGGCGTTCCTGCGGGCCTTCCTGGGCTGCCTGTACGCCGGTGTCGTCGCCGTTCCGGCCCCACTGCCGCACGAGGACCGGGCCGCGCAGCGGGTGGGCGGCATCATCGCCGACTCCGGGGCGCAGCTCGTGCTCACCACCTCCGACTTCGCACCGCTGGTCGCCGCCTCCACCGACGCGACCGTCGTCGCGACCGATCAGCCGCTCGGCGACGCCGACGCCTGGCAGCTACCCGACATCGACCTGGGCACGATCGCCTTCCTGCAGTACACCTCGGGATCGACGGGCATGCCCAAGGGAGTCGTCGTCACCCACCGCAATCTGCTGCACAACGAGGCGGCGATCGCCGAGGGCGGGCTGACCGCGGACTCGACCGGCGTCAGCTGGATCCCGCAATTCCACGACATGGGCCTGATCGGCATGCTGCTCGGTGCCGCCTACACCGGTGCGAACCTGGTGTTCATGGCGCCGACGACGTTCATCAAACACCCGGTGCGCTGGCTCCAGGCCATCGACCGGTACCGCGCGACCTACACCGCCGCCCCGAACTTCGCCTACGACCTGATCCTGCGCCGGGTCAGCGACAAGCAGCTCGCCGAGCTCGACCTGAGCACCCTCGAGGTCGCGCTGAGCGGCGCCGAGCCGGTGCGGGCCCGGACCATCGACGCGGTCCTGGAACGCTTCGCCCCCGCCGGGCTGCGCCCCACGGTTTTCGTGCCCGCCTACGGGCTGGCCGAGGTGACGCTGCTGGCTAGCGCCGCGACGATGGGCGCGGCGCCGGTGTACTACGACCGGGCAGGCGATGCCCCGCTGGTCGGCTGCGGACGAGCCGCCCGCGGCCTCGAGATCCGCATCGTCGACCCCGCGACCCGCGAAGAACTGCCCGACGGCGCCACCGGGGAGATCTGGGTACGCGGTGACAGTGTCGCCGCCGGGTATTGGAACCGACCGGCCGAAACCCGCGAGGTCTTCGACGCCCACCTCGGCACCGAGGGTCCTTTCCTGCGGACCGGCGACCTCGGTCTGCTCCACGACGGTGAACTGTTCGTCGCGGGCCGCCTCAAAGATCTGCTGATCGTCAACGGCCGCAACGTCCATCCGACTGACGTCGAGGAACTCGTGCAGAACCTGCATCCCGCGCTGGCAGGCAACGCTGGTGCGGTGGTCTCGGTCGACGTGCTCGACCGGGAACGCCTCGTCGTGATGCAGGGCGTGAAACCGGACCTGGGGGGGGGGGAGCCCCCCCCCCCCCCGGGGCCCGCGCGAAACAAATCCCTGTGTCGCGGGGGGGGTGTTTGTGGCGCCCCCCCACCGGGGTCGGGGCCCCCGCC
>NZ_JBHXMY010000104.1:0-1035 GCF_042720195.1 Nocardia sp. NPDC058497
TACTCTCCCGGTGATACCCCAGCCGAGCGTCTGCGTGATCTACTTACCGTTTAACCATCGGTGTTGCGACGACCCCTTGAAACCGCCCATCTCTCCGCGGCGGTTTCTTTGTTTCCGCGTGGGCTACCGCGCGGGGATCAGGCGGTAGAGCCACCAGGGGCGAGTGGGGAAGGCCGGGTCGTAGACGCGCAGGAGCATGCGGCGTTCGATGCCGGTGCTGCGTTCGCGGACGCGCAGGTGCCGACGGGCGATGTCCTGGGGACGGACGTCGCTGGTCCACACGGGATCCCAGTCGGGGGATTGACCGCAGGATTCGGTGATCGCGGTGACGCGCTGGGTCGGCGCGAGCGGGGCGAGCATGCGGAAGGCGTGGACCAGGAGCTGGGCTTCGGTGGTCCAGTCGATGAAGACCTTCTTCGCCGCCGGATCGAGGAACATCCACTCGAGCATGTTGACGCCCGCGCCGAGTCCGGGGAACAGGCGCTGGTAGTCGGAGTTCGCGGCGAGCAGGTCCATGGTGGGGAAGCGCTGTAGGCAGGCCGGATGGGTGAGGCTGGCCAGATCGGCCAGGTCCTCCGCGGACGGTGTGGCGGGCGCCGTGCCGGAATCGAGCGCGGGCAGACCGAGTACCAGGATGTGCTTGCGATACCAGAGCGGCACATCCAGCGAATCGAAAAGCCGCTGCAACATAGCGGGATTCGGCACCAGCGCACCCGACTCGATCTGACTGATCAGCAACGGCGCCATCTGCGCCCGCACGGCGAGCTCGGTCCGCGCCAGACCCGCCGCCATCCGCCGCTCGCGCAAATACACACTGAGCGCTGTACTTTCACCCATCACAACCCCCGAGCCTCACCCCGACCGACGGCAATTCCTAGGGTACGCCGGGTTCGGGACCTGGCCTCTGAAACGTCACACCCAGGCGCTCAGATAGCTCCTGACGTTGGGGGTCAGGTCTCGTAGGTGCGACCAGGGCAGTCTGCCCTGGTGCTGAAGCCTGCCGACGATGATTCCCGGGTGGACGCCCATGGACGC
>NZ_JBHXMY010000104.1:1045-2202 GCF_042720195.1 Nocardia sp. NPDC058497
GTCGGTGACCGCGCGCTTGGAAATCGGCGTGGAGAACTCGAGTCTGCCAGGCAGCGCCCATTCCATGGCGAGCTTGTCGGCTGCATGTTCGGTCTCGTTCTGGGTGGCCGCGCACACGTCCGAGTCCAAGGCGATGCCACCGGACAGGTGCCCCAAGTGCACGTGGGCAAGTTCATGTAGCAGGGTGAACACGACACTGTCGATGCGCTGGATGCGGCCTGACAGGGCGACTACTGGCGTCCCCGACTTGCCCAGATAGGCGCCGCCGTCGATCTTTCCCGACTTGAACGGCGCAACGTAGACCAAGCGAATTCCATACTGTCGGAACAGGTCAGGCAAGGCGGCGAGTGCGGAAGGCACGCGAGCGTGCCGGACGACTTCGCCCGCGAGCTTCCGAACATCCCCCAGCGGAGCTACCTCCGACGGATTCAGCCGGACGGTCCGCCGAACACACGAGATCCATGCCAGCTGTGCCGGCGAAATCGGCCTGCCCTCGTCGGATCGTCGTGCCGCGAACTCGATGACCGGCGTCGACATCGGGTCGTCTATGCCCAGAAATTCGCAGACCGCGGCTTCCTCCTCGTCGATCCCCGCGCCGGTTGGAACGATCCCTCGTTGCCGAAGTTCGGGCATCGGAACGAGTTGTGCGAGACGGGCACGCCTCGAAACCACGGCTGTTCGCTCCGACCCCGCGGTGCGGGACAGCTTCCACAAGCGGTAGGTGTTCTGCAGCCGTAGCCACGTGGCAGCTTCCGTATCGGTTGCGGCCGCGATTTCCATCGCAGTCTCCGCGGTGATCTCCTTGTGCCCGTTGAGGATCTCGGAAACAGCCTGCGTCGGCCTACCCAGGATCTGGGCAAACTCGGCGACGGTCCAGCCGCGTGCCTCGATCTCGTCCCGGAGGTATTCGCCTGCCGGAAACGCCTGCGCAGGCAGCCCGGCATCGTCATTCATTTCTCAGGCCTCCCCTCACGGCAGATCAGTGGTAGGAACGCTGCACTTTCACCGGTCGCAACCTCTGAGCTCACCCCGCGCCGACGGCAATCCCAGGGTACGCCGAGCTCAGCACCGGAAACCAAAACGGGGGGGGGGGGGGGGTGGCCGCCCCCGAGAAAAGTGGGGGGACCACAAAGGTGAGACACCCCGGAGCCCAGCAA
>NZ_JBHXMY010000104.1:2212-13808 GCF_042720195.1 Nocardia sp. NPDC058497
GGCCTCCCCAGCGAGGCCCCCACCACCACACCCAAAAACCCACCGCGGTGTGGGCGTTCGCCACCCCCCCCCCTATCAACTGGTCTCGCAAGAACATGGGTAACTCACCGGGAACCGGCTAACTCCCCGCACCACCTACCTCCGGCCGCGCACTCGAGCCGAAGACCCACCTGAGTCTGGCCAAAGTACGCGGAGAGGCGGAACAGCTCAGAAGGCGGCTTCGTCGAGGTCCATGATGTCGTTGTCCAGGTTGGCCAGGATCGCGCGGGTGGCGGTCAGCTCGGGCAGGACGTTGCGGGCGAAGAACTGGGCCGAGGCGACCTTGCCGGTGTAGAAGGCGACGTCGGAGCCGGTGGCGCCGTTGTCCAGGGCGGCGAGGGCGATCTCGGCCTGCTGCAGCAGCTGCCAGCCGATGAACAGGTCGCCGACTGCCATCAGGAAGCGGACCGAACCCAGGCCGACCTTGTACAGCTCGGTCGGCTGCTCCTGGGCGCCCATCAGGTGGCCGGTCAGGGTGGCGGCCATGGTCTGGACGTCCTCGAGCGCGGTGGCGAGCAGCTTGCGCTCGCCCTTGATGCGCTCGTTGGCGCCCTCGGCGTCGAGGAACTTCTGGATCTGGCCTGCCACGTGGGCCAGGGCAACACCGCGGTCACGCGCGATCTTGCGGAAGAAGAAGTCCTGCGCCTGGATGGCGGTGGTGCCCTCGTACAGCGAGTCGATCTTCGCGTCGCGGATGTACTGCTCGATCGGGTAGTCCTGCAGGAAGCCGGAGCCACCGAAGGTCTGCAGCGAGTCGGTCAGGTACTGGTAGGCGCGCTCGGAGCCGACACCCTTGACGATCGGGAGCAGCAGGTCGTTCACGCGGAACGCGACGTCCTTGTCGGCACCCGAGACCGCGGCGGCGATCTCTTCGGTCTGGTGGGCGGCGGTGTAGAGGTAGATCGCGCGCAGGCCCTCGGCGTACGCCTTCTGCATGGCCAGCGAACGACGCACGTCCGGGTGGTGGGTGATGCTCACGCGGGGCGCGGCCTTGTCGGTCATCTGGGTCAGGTCGGCACCCTGGACGCGGGTCTTGGCGTACTCCAGCGCGTTCAGGTAACCGGTCGACAGGGTCGCGATGGCCTTGGTGCCGACCATCATGCGGGCGTTCTCGATGACGTCGAACATCTGCGCGATGCCGTTGTGGATCTCGCCGACGAGCCAGCCCTTGGCGGGAACGCCGTGGCCGCCGAAAGTGACCTCACAGGTGGCCGAGGCCTTGATGCCCATCTTGTGCTCGACGTTGGTGACGAACACGCCGTTGCGGTCACCGTAGGTCTCGGTGTCGAAGTCGAAGTGGACCTTCGGGACGTAGAACAGCGACAGACCCTTGGTGCCCGGGCCGGCGCCCTCGGGGCGAGCCAGCACCAGGTGCATGATGTTCTCGAACATGTCGTCGGAGTCACCCGAGGTGATGAAGCGCTTCACACCCTCGATGTGCCAGGAGCCGTCCTCCTGCTTGACGGCCTTGGTGCGGCCCGCGCCCACGTCGGAGCCGGCGTCCGGCTCGGTCAGCACCATGGTGGCGCCCCAGTTGCGGTCGGCGATCTTGGCCGCCCACTGCTTCTGCTCGTCGGTGCCGTTGTTGAAGAAGACCTGCGCGAAGCCCGCGCCCGCGGCGTACATCTGGATCGGCGGGTTGGCGCCGAGCACCATCTCGGACAGTGCCCAGGTGATGGCGGAGGGAGCGTTCAGGCCGCCCAGCTCCTCGACGACGCCGACCTTGGCCCACTCGCCCTCTTCGAGAGCCTTGTAGGACTTCTTGAAGGACTCGGGGATGGAGACGGTGTGGGTGTTCGGGTCGAACACCGGCGGGTTGCGGTCCGCGTCGGCGAACGACTCGGCCAGCGGACCCTCGGCCAGGCGACGGACCTCGGAGAGCATCTCCTTGACGGTGTCGGTGTCCAGGTCACCGAAGGTGCCGGCGTCGAGCAGCTTGTCGATGCCGAGGACCTCGAAGAGGTTGAACTCGAGGTCGCGAACGTTTGCCTTGTAGTGGCCCATGTGAGTACTCACTCTCCATTGAGTCTGGTGCGGTCGGTTGTGCGCCGTTCCCGCCCGTCTGACGTCCACCGGGGTAGCCTTGCCGGTTTTCCGCATGCTACTCGCGGGTAACTTACTGACCATATTACCGGTGGGTAATCGTCTCGGCAAAGGGGTCCGGGGGCAATGTGACGTGAAAAACACGCGCGAGCGCGGAGATGTTGCTCGCCGCGGCGGCGGGGCTACCGTGAGGTGTGCGCATCGAGACGAGTGCCGGACCCGCCGAGATCGAGCTCGACGAGGTCGCCGAGCCAGCCTTCCTGCTGGTGATCACGCACGGCGCCGGCGGTGGCGTCGACGCGAAAGACATTCTGGCGGTGAGGGATTCGGCGATCGAAGCCGGTGGAACCGTCGCCAGGGTGGTGCAGCCGTACCGGGTTGCCGGGCGGCGGGCGCCGGGGTCGGCGGACAGGCAGGACGAGGCGTGGCTCGAGATCGTCGCCGCGTTGCGTGATCGGTTTGCCGGGGTGCCGGTTGTCCAGGGGGGTCGCAGCAACGGGGCGCGGGTGGCGTGCCGGACGGCCGTCGCGGTGGGTGCGCGCGGGGTGATCGCGCTGTCTTTCCCGCTGCATCCGCCCGGGAAACCGGAGAAGAGCAGGCGCGACGAACTGCTGGCGCCCGGTGACATCGAGGTCGTGGTGATCAACGGTGGCAGCGACCCGTTCGGGGTGCCCGATGCCGCCGACGCGGCCGAGGTGACAGTGATTCCGAAGCAGGCGCATTCGTTCCGGACCGGATTCGACGTGATCGCGGCGACAGTCACTCCGTGGTTCGAGCGCTGGCGTTAGGCGTACCTCCGCCTGCGCTCCGGCCATGCGCAGGTCTGATGAGGGCTGCGCCCGCAGCGCCCATTACGCTTCGGTGGACAGCTTCGTTCGAGAGGCAGGGGGCACCATGAAAGCGCTCATCGTGTGCACGTCCAAGTCGCACGGCAACACCAGGAAGGTCGCCGACGTCATCGGGTCGGTGCTCGACGCGCGGGTGGTCGACCCGGCGGAGGTCAGCGCGGCCGAGCTCGGCGAGTACGACCTGGTCGGCTTCGGGTCGGGGGTGTACTGGATGACGCTCGACGCGCGGCTGCGCGAGTTCGTCGACGCGCTGCCCGCCGGCGCGGGGCAGGAGGCGTTCGTCTTCGCCACCAGCGGGCTGCCCGAGCCGGGATTTCGCCCCTACCTGCGCAATCTCGGCGACCAGCTCGCCGGCAAGGGTTTCGAGGTGGTCGGTGGCTTCGCTTGCCGCGGGCTCGACACGATGGGGCCGCTCGGGCTCTTCGGCGGGCTGAACAAGGGGCGGCCCAGCGCCGACGACCTCAGCTCAGCGCGCGAATTCGCCGAGCAGCTACGCGGACGCTTCGCCTGATTCCGGCAGGTCGCGTTCGGCGACCACCAGGGCATCGATCGCGTCGGGACCCTCGGTCGGGCGCAGGACGGCGTCGGCGATGCGAATCGTGAGGTGGTCGCCCGCCGCGCCCAGTTCGGCCCGGATGTCCTCGGGCGTGAACAGGATCGCCGGGTCCTGCGGGCCGCCGTAACCCTGGGTGAGGTTGCGGGTGTCGTGGCCGAGGACCAGGAGCATGCCGCCGGGGGAGATCATCGCGGCGAGTTCGCGCAGCAGGGCGCCGCGCTGCTCGGCGGGCAGATGCACGAACACCATCAGGATCAGCTCGTACGGCCCGGTGATCCCGGCTGCGGCGAGGTCGGTGATGTCGGCGCAGTGCCAGTTCACCCGGGAGCGGACCGAGCGGGACAGGCGCGCGGCTACCGTTCGGCCCTTGTCGATGCCCACCTGGGAGAAGTCGACGGCGTCGACGTGCCAGCCGTGGGTGGCCAGCCAGAGTGCGTGGCGGCCCTCGCCGCAGGCCAGATCGAGCGCGCGCGGCAGCGGAGGTGGGGTGCCGCCGGTTTCGTCGGGCAGAAGCGCGACGCGGCGATCGAGGCCGTAGACGTATTCGACCACCGTGCTGTTAGGCGGTGCGCCCCAGATCAATTCACTCTGGGCATACCGCGCGTCCCAATCCGCCGCGCGCATTCCGCCTCCCCGCAATTCATGGCCAGAGTCACCAAGCGTGCTGGCAGCGACGCGGCTGCCGCGTGGCCTGGAGTCATGGTAGCCCGTTCCCGGTGAGCCACCCAGGTACTCACCGGACATCGTCCGCCGCGCACCCCTTTTCGGGGGTAGCTGCTACGTGAGCCAGATCACTATTTTGCTCTTACCCAGCGAGCCGACCGGGCACCGCAACGGGCAGAGAAAGAGGAACACAGCAGTGAGAGTGTCTCCAGATACGGCGGCGGTCACCCCGACGCCGCCGGGTACGAGTATGCGCAAGGTCGCCATTGCGAGTTGCGTCGGCACCACGATCGAGTTCTACGACTTCTTCATCTACGGCACCGCCGCGGCCCTGGTGTTCCCGAAGGTGTTCTTCCCTGCGCTCGGGTCGACGGCGGGCACCGTCGCCTCCTTCGCGACCTTCGCTGTCGCCTTCATCGCGCGGCCGGTCGGCGCCGTGCTGTTCGGGCACTACGGCGACCGGATCGGCCGCAAGAAGACGCTCGTCTCGACGCTGCTGCTGATGGGTATGTGCACGATGCTCATCGGCATGCTGCCGAGCGCGGGCACCCTCGGCGTCGCGGCGCCGATCATCCTGGTGTTGCTGCGAATCGGCCAAGGATTCGCGGTCGGTGGCGAATGGGCGGGCGCGACCCTGCTGACCGCGGAGTACGCCCCACCGGGCAAACGTGGCCGCTACGCCATATTCCCGCAGATCGGGCCTGCCTTCGCCTTCATCCTGTCCAGCAGTACCTTCCTCATCACCGGCGCGGTCCTCGGTGACGCGGATGACATCTTCCTCACGTGGGGCTGGCGGATCCCGTTCTTGTTCTCCATCGTGCTGGTCGCCGTCGGCCTGTACGTGCGGTTGGCCATCGAGGAGACGCCGGTGTTCCGTGCGAACCAGGCACGGCGGGCACTCGACACCGCGGCAAGCACACCGAACACTCTGCCGTTCCTCGATGCCTGGCGCTTCCAGACCAAGGAGATCCTGCTCTCGGCCGGTTCGCTGGCTCTGCTGTTCGCCTTCTTCTATATGGGCACCGCGTACCTCACCAGCTACGGGACCAAGACCCTCGGTTTCAGCAGGCCGTTCGTGCTGACGGTTGGCGTCGGTGCCGCGCTGGTCTTCGGCGCGGCGATCGTCGTCTCGGCGCTGTACTCGGATCGTCTCGGTCGCCGCCGGGTCATCATGGTGTCGTGCGGGCTGGCCGTCGTCTGGGCGCTGGTGTTGTTCCCGCTGCTGGACACCAAATCCCCGGTGGCCTTCGCGATCGGCGTCGGGACCACCCTGGCGATCTTCGGCATCGCCTACGGCCCGTGTGGCGCGCTCCTGCCGGAGATGTTCCAGACCCGATACCGGTACACCGGCGCCGGACTCGGCTACAACCTGGCCGGCGTCCTGGGCGGGGCGATTCCCCCGCTGATCGCCGCGCCGCTGTCGGCGGCCTACGGGAGCATCGCGATCGGCGTGATGCTGGCCGCGCTCGCGGTGCTCAGCTTCGTCTGCACCAAGGCGTTGGTCGAGACCAAGGACCAGGCCCTCTAGGACGCGGAAATGACGCGAGGCGCCCCGTTCGGCATCGAACGGGGCGCCTGCGTGGACTGGCGCCTGCTGCTGGAAATTACAGCCGGGTGCGCATCAGGACGACGTTGTACTGGGTGTGGATGGTCGTCATGAAGTAGAGGTCGCGGCCGGTTTGGTACGGGAAGATCGACGGGGCGTAGGCGGCGGGGAGTTCGCGGGTGTCGATCAGGACCTCGGGGGCGCTCCACGGGCCCTGCGGGGAGGGCGCGCGGCGCATCACCACGGAGTTGAACGGGTCGGTGGTCAGGGAGATGAACTGGCCGAGGTACTCGTTGTACATCACCGACAGTTCGCCGACGCCGCCCATGATGGGGGCCGCGGCGTTCACGTCATCGAGCTTCCAGCCGCCGCCGTCCCAGTATTCGTAGGCCCCGAGGTTCTCGATCTGGGCTTCCGGGACGCGGGCGATGAACGCGTCGTTGTTGCGGCCGGAGCGGGTGCCGTACTCGTAGACGAAGCCGCCGTCCTTCAGGAAGGCGTTCATCTGGAAGTTGCTGTTACCGCCCTCGTCGGGGCGGCGGGTGTGGGTGAGATCGGCCCAGGTCTCGCCGTTGTCGGCCGAGGCGGCCAGGCCCGAGTAGCTCGTTGTCCACTCGCCCGGCGCGTCCCAGGTCTTCACCGACATCAGCGACAGGTACTGCACGCCGTTGGCGGAGATGCCGGCGGTCGGGATGCGGCTGATCTCCAGGAACGGGATCTTCGGGCTGGGGATGAGATCGCGCGCCTGGCCGATGAGATCGCGCACGACACTGTCGAAGAAGATGCCGCCCGACGGGTCCTTGGTGTGGCTGCGGACCAGGATGTTGGACCGCCACGCCCAGGTGCTGCCCGCCAGCAGGTTCGGGAAGCCGATGCCCGCGGTGTCGCCGAAGGCGGTCAGCATCTCGCCGCGGCCGTTGTCCCACATGATGCCGAGGTCGGTGCCGAGGACGTTGTAGTTCTGGGTGTTGTTCGGGCTCGCCATGCCCGTGACCTGGAAGACGGCTTGCGTGCGCCCGTGCAGCGCGGGCAGGCCGTTGGTGCCGTTGAGGACGGGAATCGGGTTGATCGCGTTCGGATTTGCCACGGCGGGCGTCGCTTCGCTCACCAGCAAGGCCGTGGCACCCGCCAGTGCGGCCAGCAGGATGGGACCGGTCTTGTTCACGATCGTCGCCAGCCTCCAGGTCACGCCGAAATCCGGGGACGCTCCAGGTTCAACTGTGTCGCGGACTACATTTCGACTGATGGATGAATCGCAGCGATGTTAACAGTCAATCGGGGCGGGGTGGGCTCTCTCGATTGGTGAGTCGGCGTGAACAATTGTCCAATTGCCTGGCGCTAGCTGCGAGTCAGTGCCTTACGCAGCAGCAATGGCACCTGGGCCGCGCGTTCGGCGGCGAAGGTCGCGCGGGAATTCCGCTGCCAGGAGCGGTCGAAAAGGCGCTTGGCCGCGGCGACAGCGCGCGGATCGCGGGCCGTGATCCGGTCGGCGAGGATTTCCGCGGCCGCCTGTGGGTCGTCCGCGATGTTGGTGATCAGGCCGATTTTCCGAGCGTGCGCGGCATCGACGGGGTCGGCGGTCATGGTCAGCAGCAGGGCCTGGTCGATGCCGATGAGCTGGGACAACGAGACGGCCCCCGACATGTCGGGAATCAGGCCGTGCGCGGCTTCCATGACCGAGAATTCCGCGCTCGGCGCGGCGATGCGGAAATCGGCGGCCAGCGCGAGCTGCAATCCGCCGCCGAAACAGCGGCCGTGCACGGCGGCGATCACCGGAACGTCCAGGCGTCGCCAGGCCCAGCAGGCTTCCTGGAATGTGTTGGTGCCGCGCCACGGTCGCGGCAGGAATTCGCGGATGATAGCCAGGGGGTCGCGGGTGGCGGCCGCGATATCGAGTCCGCTACTGAAACTCGGTCCGTTACCGCTCACTATGACGACCCGGGTTTCTTTGTGCTCGGACACTTTTCGGGCCGCGGCGACCAGATCGCGCAGCATTTCCAGCGTGAGCCCATTGTGTTTGCCGGGCCGGTTCAAGGTGATATATGCGCGGTCGCTCTCGAAGCGGGTGGTGATGTTGTCTCCCATGGGGCTATCTTACTCGCGAGTCAGTTACGGGTGGGAGGTTCGGTGTGGCCCCGGGGGCGGTGGTGCGGCATGATCCTCCACGGCTGCGCATCGGCCGATGCGCGTCGATCGAGAGGACTCGAGTAGTGCGAATCTGTCTGATCGCCGCGGCGCTGATCGCCGCGCCGATGCTTTCTGCGTGTGGAAGTGGCGACGACGCGCCCGCGGTCACCCAGGAGCAGCTGTCGAAGTCGTTGCAGGACAAGGGGCTGAAGAACCCCGAGCTCGCCGACTGCGCGGCGAAGGTCTTCCTCGACTCGGGGATGTCGCAGGACGGGTTGCGGGTGATGGTGTCCAACTCGCAGTCCGGTGATCCGGCGAAGCTGCTCGGCGAGGACGACGCGGCCAAGGTGAGCGCTGCCCAGTCCAAGATCGCGGCGGACTGCGTGCGTTTGGGTAGCTGAGGCTGGCGCGTATCGATCGCGCCGATTCAAACTCTCGTCGGGCTCGGTCGACGGTGCTGCACTGGAAGCGCCGTGGCGCGGAGGCGAGGGCGTTGGCCCGGCGGACCGACCTGGCGCTGCTGCCGTTGGCGGGGGTCCCCGTGGGGGTCAAGGACCACGTCGATGTCGCGGGGTGTCCGTCACGACACGGGACAGCCGCCTTGTCCGCCGCGCTTGCGGGAGCAGAACAACAACACCGCCGCCGCCGGCGGGCAGCTGGTGGGCAGGTGGGGGGCCCAAACCCCCAGCCCGAGCGGGGTCAGGGGGCGGGCCCCGAAAGCGTGGCGTTCGGGGTGACCCGCAATCCGTGGAATCTGGAGTACACGTCCGGAGGGTCGAGCGGCGGTTCTGCGGCCGCAGTCGCGGCCGGGATGGTCCCCCTGGCGCTGGCGTCCGGCGGCGGCGGGTCGATCCGGATTCCGGCGTCGTGCTGTGGCCTGGTCGGTCTGAAGCCTGGGCCGGGACTGGTGCCGCGCACGGGGCCGGGCTGGCGAGGTATGTCGGAGCTGGGCCCGATCGCGACCACGGTCGCCGACGCTGCACTGATGCTCGACGTGCTCGCCGGCACCGACTGCTACCGGAAAGCGGTGGCCGAGCCGGATCGGGCGCTACGCATCGGTGTGACGGTTGTGCCGCCGACACCCGGAGTGCGAGTCGACCCGCAGGTTCGGGTGGCCCTCGAGGCGGCGAACGCCGGAATGATCCGGACCCACCTCGCTGCGAGCAGGCTCATCCCATTCCTTCTGCCGTTCAACCTGGCCCGATATCCGGTGGTGACGATACCGGCGGGACGGTCCGTCGATGGACTGCCGATCGGTGTTCAGATGGCGGCCGCGCCCGGCGGCGAGGGATTGCTGCTTTCCACCGCGGCTCAACTCGAGCGGCTGCGTCCCTGGCCCCGCCACGCGCCGGTGTGACAACCCAGTGGGCATTTAGATCTCGGCGTTCAGACCGCGCGGAGGCGATGAAGGCCGACCAGCGAACTGCGGTTGGTGGCACTGGTCACTTCGGTTTCTTGCGCGGTCCGCAGCTCGGTACCGAAGGTTAGCGCGTGCACGTCACCCAGCGGGAGGCTCAGATCGTCGGCGATGACGCGGGCGGTGACCACCCGCTTTGTGCTCGACCGATTCAGGACCTGTGGAAACACTCGTGACATCTCGTAGTTCGGCATGCCGCCGGGTTCAGATGATCGAAACCCTCGCGTCGACAGTTCGACACACGTTTGGCGGTATGTCCAATCACTGATGCGGCCAGCTTTGTGTGCGGCAAAAGCCAGTGCCATCGCGGAAACCTTGAATTGCTCGCGTACTGCGAGGATGTCATCGACCGATGGCGTCGGGGACAGGTATTCGGTCATGCTGGCCGACGGTATGAGGAATTCCGATGCGAAGGCGTCGGCTTCTTTTTCCGCGGCGGCGGTGTGGGACGGCTCGTTGTCGTGCAGGACGAGGTGTCCGATCTCATGGGCGAGGTCGAACCGTATGCGTTCGGGAGACTTCCGCCGGGCGAGGAACACATAAGGGGTGTTAGCGTGCCATATCGAGTAAGCGTCGACCGTATCGGCCACCGATGGCAGCGTGTACACACGGATGCCACGAGACTCGCTGAGCTGCACCAGATTCGGCAGCGGTTTCGTCCCGAGTCCCCAGTATCCACGCAGAAGTTGCGCTGCGGTCTTCGGGTCGTCGCCGACCAGCGACGGTAGCGACGTTTCGGGAAGGACGTACCTGGTGGAAATCCAGCGATCGATCTCGATACCGGACACCCCAGCAGCTGCTGCGGCGTCGCGTTGACGGGCGCCCGCCCGACGCGCCGCGCGGAAACGAACCTCGGCCGGGTCGAAAATTGGCGCATCGGTGCGATCGAAATAGTCCGGTGGGAAACCCAGCATGTCGCCGAGAACGCAGGCGAGAGCGTTGGGCGCCTCGCCTGCCTCGTATCGGGCGATAGTGCCGGGGGTGACTCCGAGCTTGCGTGCCAGCTCGACCTTCGTCATCCCTCGGCGCATCCGCGCTACCCGGATCCTGTCCGGGTCGAGATACTTCTCAGATTGCCTCGGCAACCTCGAAGTCGACGTCACCGCCTCCGATGTCGTTCGGCCGTGCTGTGACAACTTCCGGCCTCCATTCATCGAGGATGACCCGCACCTTCCAACCCGTAAACTGCCCGTCATCGAATCCTAGTGGCAGCGAAACTTCGAGCCTGATGGACTCGCTGTCGCGGTGGTACAGGAGGAACCATGCACCCCGCGGTGGCCTGCTCTTCCAGCCTTCGGCGTCGTCGGTCGAGCCGCCACCGAGAAGCGTCTCCACGGTGATGAGCGGCAGTGTGCTGTTCACCGCTTCCGAGGTCGCTTTCCCTTTTCGGTTGGCAGCCAGCGGGCCGGTTGGATGATCGGCGATGCCGGTAGCTTCGTTCCCGCCGACGATGGACAGCGTGTACGAATCGTCTGCCCAGATGGAGAACGGCCGATTGCGGTGATTCCGGCCTTCCCATTGATTGGTGCCGGCCAGCAGGTGACGCAACCTGCCGACGACATGAATCCACCTCGTGAGGCCTGCGCCAGTCGGAGGATGGTGTTCGGTGAGGTTTGCCGCTTGGATCTCGCCGGTCTCGATCGCGTCCACGACGTGCTCGATCGCGATGTCCATCTGGCTCAGGTAGGCGGCGGCATCCGCAGATCCGATGACGATCGTCGGCTGTTGGAAAGACAGTGGCTGACTCATAGGATCGATACCCCCGCATTCGTCCTCAGTATTTTGTTCAAAACCGCTCAATCGGCAGGTCAGTGGCAGGTTATCACATGCCTGAGGTGGGTGGTTGCTACGCAACTTCGGAGGATCGACCGCAGATGGGTCCACGCCGCCCGTGAAGACCTAGACCCACTGGCGTTCCGCGGCAGCAAATTTCGCACTTTGCATGCGGGCTGCTTCCGGCCGCCTGAACTCGCGAGAACATGGGTAACTCACCGGGCACGGGCTACAGAACCCACCCACCCCACCGCCGGCCGCGCACAAAAAAACTCCCCGCGCCTAGGTCTGGCCTGAATACGCGGGGAGGCGGACGAGAGCCGATGACGGGAATCGAACCCGCGCTGTCTGCTTGGGAAGCAGAAGTTCTACCATTGAACTACATCGGCGTGCGCTCATCGAGCGCGTTCGCGACTCTATCAGACCGGCTCGTGTGCCGGTCAACTCTTCTTTCGGTCGGGGCCGGTACGGCGTGGCGGTGGAGGCGGTCGCGCGCCTGCAACCCGGCGTCGACCCGTGTTGACGGCTGGTCGGGTGATTACGGGCCGGAGCGGTGGATTGCCGTTCTACAGTGCGTCGACGGG
>NZ_JBHXMY010000105.1:0-13777 GCF_042720195.1 Nocardia sp. NPDC058497
CGCCAGTGGTGTTTTTTTCCCCCAAGCTGCGACATTTTAACGCGCGGTATTTGCCTAACGAGTTGTTCGGGGCGTCTTTCCCGGGGCTATCGCTATAACTAACGATCGACGGCGACGCACCTTCTTCAGCTCCTACGTGGGGGATCTGATCGCTCGAGATGTCCAGCGACTGTCGGAGATCGAACGTGCCACTGAGATGCGGTCGCTGGTGCAGATGCTGGCGGCCCGTTCCGGGCAGTTGCTTTCCACTGCCACTTTGAGCAACGAGCTCGGGCTCGCCGCGTCCACGGTGAAACGCTATCTGGCGCTGCTCGAGGAGGTCTACCTCATCAAACGCATCCCGGCGTGGTCGCGAAATATCAGTAGCCGGGCGACGACCACACCCAAGCTCGCGTTCGTCGATTCCGGAGTCGCAGCTCACCAGGTCGGCGCGGATGCGCGGAGCCTGCTGCGCCCGACCGGACAGCTCGGCGGACTTCTCGAAGGCTTCGTACTCATGGAACTCGCGCGCCAGCTGTCATGGTCGGATGAAGAGGTTGAGCTCTTTCACTACCGAACCAGGGATAAGGTCGAAGTCGGTGCGGTACTCGAGAACCGGCGGGGTGAAGTGGTCGGCATCGAAGTCAAAGCAGCGTCTACCGTGGCGGCGGGCGACTTCCGTGGCCTCCGGCATCTGGCCGAACGGCTCGGTGACGACTTCCGGGCCGGCATCGTGCTACACACCGGGCAACAAACGCTTCCGTTCGGACCGAAGATGCTTGCCGTGCCGATCAGCGCACTGTGGCAAACCTACGCGCCGTGACCGTGAACTCAGGTTGTCCGCCAGGCCGCGACCAGTTCGTCTGGGCCCCACCAGTCTGCGACAGGGGCGTCGTTGGTGATTCCGGAACGGGATACCGCGATTAGCGGTGTGTCGGGGGTTGTGCCGGGGACTGCGAGGACGGCGCGGGTGAGGGCGTCGTAGTCGTGGCGGTCGAACGGGTGGTTTTCGAGCCATTTGATCGAGCCGACGAAATGTACGGCTTTCGCGACGGGGGACCGGTCGGTGCCGACGAGATCGATCTCGGGGTTGTTGGTGCGGTTCCACCAGCCGCCGATTTCTTCGGTGTCCGGCCAGGATTGGTTGGGGATCAGGCGGAGGAGAGAGGCGCGGATCAAGGGTTCGACCGCTCGGCCACGCCACGATGTCCAGGACCGTTCGATCCGGGACAGGGCGAGGTCGCCGCGGCCGCGTTCGACGAGGGGAATGCCGCGTTCCAGGAAGGCGAGCCAGAAGCGCAGGTAGGAATCGGTGATTCGGTAGCGCTTGTTCCTGGTGTCGGCGATGGTCGACAGGGGGAGGTCGGCGGCCACAATTCGTTTGTCCTGCAAGGTTTTCAGCAACGGGTTGAGGGTGCCCGCGGGCAGTACACCGGTGGACCCAGCCTGTGCGGCGATGGCGCCGAAAGTGCGTTCGCCGCTGCCGATCGCCTGCAGGACCGCGCGGGAGCGAGTGCCCTCCGGGAATTCGCCGAGTAGTGACAGCTCGCCGGTGACAAGGAGCGGCGACAGCGGGTCCGCCGTGGCTTCGCGGAGGAAGTCGAGCCGATCCATGCCCGGGCGCCATGAGGTCAGAATCTGGGGGAACCCGCCGGTGATGAGGCGGGCGTCGATCGCGGCGGCCGCGTCGAGGCCGGTCATTGTCTGCACGTCCGCCACGTCGAGCGGGTCGACGGTCATTGTGGTGGCACAGCCGAAGAACGGCCGGTCGCGGGCGCCAAGCGCTTCCATGACCGAGATGTCGCTGCCGACCAGGATCAGCAGTACGGGTTTGCGGGACAAATCGCGGTCCCACACGGTTTGCAGCGCGCCTTCGAACTCGCGGTCCTGTTCGACGAGCCACGGGACTTCGTCGATGACGGCGATCGAAGGTCGATCGTCAGGTGTGGCGATGGCGAGGGTCCGCAACGCCTGGTTCCAGTCGGCAGCGGGCATCCCACGGACAATTGCCGCGCCGGGGGAGTCGATGCGGCTCGCGGTCTCGACGAAGTCGGCGCGCTCGGCGGCGGGGTTTCGACCGCGTGTCGCCTGGAACGCGCTGTAAGACGTGCCTGAGTGATCGCAGAATTCCTGCACAAGGCGTGATTTGCCGACCCGGCGACGTCCGGTGACTATCACTGCGCGACCGGGCGTACCCGCTTCGCCACCGGCGACCGAGGCGAGTTGACCGGTGAGAAGGCTGAGGTCATGGGCTCGGCCGATGAACTCCATGTCTGCACCTAACTAAGATGTCATCTTACTAAGATTGAATCTTAGTTTAATACTAAGGTGGCGATGGAATGCCGTTGTCGTCACCGGACGGAGTACTTGACGTACTTGACGTACTCGCGGTCCGGCGCCATCATGGGAGGACAAACGGGAGGTCTCGAATGTCGGCGGTTCATTTCGACAACTACACGACGGCACGTGCGCAGCTGAAGCAACTGCTCGACGCGGCAGATGAGGGGCGAGTCGCGACGGTCAAGCGGGACTCGCGCCAAACTGCCGTGGTCGATGCCGAGCGTCTGCGGTACGCCCTGACCCGACTGTGCACGCGCGCTCAGGTTGTCAACGAAGAGGGAGTCTGGGCGGTGTTCCTAGATGGCATCCCGGTTGCCGCTGATGGTGGCACGTTCGACGAGGCGATCCTCGCGATGGTGGATGCCCTTCGTGAGTATGCCGAGGACTGGCAGGACAGGCTGCGCGCTGCCCCGAATCACAGTGAGAACTGGGGTCTCGTTCAGTTGGTCGAGCTCAGTTCCGATGAGCAGCTGCGGGATTGGCTCGTCGGGACCAGACGGTGAAGCGGCCGGAGCCGGCCCGGGATTTTCACGAGCAGTTCTGCCTGATCGAGGAATGGCGGCGAGTTCGTGATGCCCGGGGTTGCACGGGAACTCACCACGTCACCTACGAGCTGCCGCTGCCGGACGGGAGGATTCTGCGGACTCGTATTTCGCGGCCGGTCGATCGAACCGGATACGGGCCACAACTATGGGCACATATCCTCCGCGATCAGCTCATGGTCACCGAGCCGGAATTCTGGAGCTGTGTGCTGGACAAGGTGCGACCCGAGCGTGGGCAGCCGACCCCGCCACGCGAGGCGCTTCCTGCTGACCTTGTGCACCTGCTCGTCCACCGTGTCGGACTGAGCGACACCGATGTCGGGTCGTTGTCGAAAGCCGAGGCGATCGAGCGAGTGAACAAATATTGGGAAACGGGCAGCTGACCCGCATGCGCGTGGTTGCGCTGGGAGATTGCGGCAGATCCACCACCTGCGTAGCGGCAGATCCACCAGCTGCGGTGAAAATACGCGCCCTGATCGGACCCATGACGTTGCCAGGCTATGACCAGTTCATCTGTGCACCAACAACTTGCGACGGGGGTGGTTATCCGGAATTGGGCCTAACTGTGTAGCGGTAGGAACTCGACGATGGTGCCGTCGGTGGCTTCCGGCGGAACGATGACCAGGCCGTCGCGGTCGATCAGGCCGGCGAGGTGGGCGGTGCGGACGGAGGCGTCGCCGGTGTAGCCGCCTTCAGGGGCGTGGCGGGCGGGGGTGATGCGCTGGATGGGGCCTGCGATGTCGGCGGCGTTGTGTAAGGGGCCGCGGAGGGAGCGGGGTGGGGGTGCCGCGGTGCGGCCCGCGACGATCGAGGGGGTGAGGGCCAGGAGGACGGCTATGGCGGCGAAGGGGTTGCCGGGGAGGCCGAGAATGGTTGGGCCGGTGGGGAGTTCGGCTACGACGGTGGAACCGCCTGGGCGCATGGACAATCGCGGGACCACGATGCGGGCTTCGGCGCGGGCGATCGCGGTGCGGAGTTGGTCGGCTGCGCCGCCGCCGGTCGCGCCGACTACTACCAGGAGGTCGAAACCGGCGGTGGCGGTGAGCATCTCGTCGAAGCCGTGGGCGGTGTCGCGCAGGTGGACGCGGTCGACGACGTGGACGCCGAGGCCGGCGAGGATGTCGGGGAGTACCGGGCCGATGGAGTCGCGGGTCTGGCCGGTTTGCAGGGGGCCGGTGCTGCGGATCTCGTCGCCGGTCATCACGATGCGGGCGCGGACGGGGCCGCGGACCAGGCCGGAGGTGACCTCTACCGAGGCGGCCGCGGAGCGGAGCGCGGTGGTGACGCGGGTGCCCGCGGGGGCGAGGAGATCGCCGACCATCTGGTCCTCGCCGCGTCGGCGGATGTCGCCGCGGAGCGGGGTGTCGGGGCGGCGGGTGAGTTCGTCGCCGGTGATCGCGGCGAACTCGTCGCGCAGGACCGAGGTGGTGCTGTCGGGGACGTGGGCGCCGGTGGCGATTCGGACGGCCTCGCCGGGCAGCAGGCCGACCGGTCTCGCGCCGCCGGCGAAACCGATGTCGCGGCGCAGCTGCCAGGGCCCGTCGTCGCCGCACACGGCGTAACCGTCCATCGCGGACACGTCGAAGCGGGGTAGTGCGCCCGCGGCGATGATCGGCGCGGCGAGCGCGGCGCCGCGGACCTCGTCCAGGTGGGCCTCGTAGGCGACCAGCGGGGTCAGGTCGGTGACGAGGCGCGCTCGGGCTTCGGTGAGGTCGAGCCGGGTCGTCGTGGCGGCCAGCGTCTCGCGGGCGCGGCGGACCTCTTCCTCGGTGTCGCAGTCGCCGGTGCCCGGCAGCTCGACCGAGGTCGTCTCGGTGGGCACGATCGCCTTCATCGGCTGGTTGACCAGGGAATCGAGCCCGGCCAGCGCGGCCATGAGGGCGGTGCGCCGCCAGACGCCGACGAGATACTGGGGACGCCCGGAACTGTCGATCGCGAAGACCGCGTCGGTGGTGGATTCGGCTGCCCGGCGCAGCAATTCGCGCACGGTGTCGGCGGTGAGGAACGGCATGTCCGCGGCGAGCACCACGATCCAGGGCGCCGAATCGGGACCCAGAGCGCTCAGGCCGGTGCCGATCGCCGCGACCGGACCCGAACCGGGCGGCACCTCACGGACCTGCTGAATCCGGGTAGCCAGCTCCGGCCGATGCGGCCCGACCACCACGATCTCGCCGCACTCGCGCACCGAGTCCAGCGCCGCGTCGAGCATCGACCGGCCGCCGATCACGATCGCGGGCTTGTCGACCCCGCCCATCCGGCTGGCCCGCCCGCCCGCGAGCACGATCGCGTCGGCGGCGGTCATCGGCTGATTCGGCGTTGGGTGATCGGCACGAATGTCATGCTAGCGGGGCGTGTCGTCGATGCTCGAGCGCCCGGGCGGCGGGCTGAGTTCAGCGCACGAGGTCGAGGTTCTCGCGGATACCGCGGCGTGCCTGGGCCGGGCGTCACAGCCTGGCCGTGCGGAGGTCTACTCGGCCGTCGACGATCGGCACGCCTTCCTCGGCCAGAAGGCGCAGCTGGCGGGTGGCCAGGTGGGGCGACGGGCGGCCGGAGGCGCCGATGACCCGGTGCCAGGGAAGGTCGGCGGAATCGGTGCGCATGATCCAGCCGACGGTGCGGGGTGAGGACAGACCTGCCGCGTTGGCGATGTCGCCGTAGGTGGCGACGCGGCCGGGCGGGATCGCGGCGACCAGCGCGCGGACCCGTTCGACCTGTTCCTCCGTGGTGGCCGCCATCGCCTACAGGGCCGCGGCGATCAGGGCGGCGGCTTCGGCGGGTCGCGCCTGGGCGACCATGTGATCGCAGTCCCAGACTTCGACGGTGAGCCGGTCGCCGAGGTGGGCGGACAGCGCGGCGAGGAACTCGCCGGTGACATACGGCGGCTGCACCTTGGCCGCCCGCACGAGCACGGTCGGCAGATCGGCGGGCGGCAGCACGAACGGCCGCGCGAGCTGACCCCAGTAGGAGGTGATCGCCGGCTGGAAGATCCGCCAGCCGACCCGGCCGCCGTCGGTGGGCACCAGGTGCTCGGCCAGCTCGCGCTCGAGGACCGCCGGGGCGACCTCGTCGGGACTCCAGGCGCTGTGCTGCTTGTCCGACCTGGCCTCGGTGATGTCGGTGTAGTCGGGGGAGGTCAGATTGGCGAGGGCGACCTGTTCGATCAGCTTCGGATCGATGCCGATCGCGGGATCGAGCAGGACCAGCGCGCGCACCAGCTCGGGATGGCGCCGGGCCAGGTGGATGCCTGCCGCGCCGCCGAAGGAGTGGCCGGCCACGACGACCGGGCCGTCGGTCTCGGCGCGCAGCAGCGTGGCGAGGTCGTCGACGATCGTCTCGAAATCCCACGGCGGCAGCGAGCTGGATCGGCCGTGTCCGCGCAGGTCGGGGGCGATGACCCGGGCTTGGGGGAGGTGCTCGGTGGCGAGGGTTTCCCAACGGTTGCCGTGGCCGGTGAGACCGTGCAGGGCGAGGACGACGGGTCCGTCGGCGGGGCCGAAACGGTGGACATGAAGCGAGGACACGACAGCCATTCTGGCCGGTCGCGCACGCTCGCGCAGCGTGTCTGTCCGGCAGGGGAGTGCTGGCGTGTCGTACTGGTCTGTTGCAATAGCCGACGTGGTGCGATCGGATAGCTCGGTGCGACTCGTGCGCCGGACGACGCGGGCGCCCCGGCCGCGAGCCTGGGGCGCCGCTGTGCGCGCGCTGTTCGCCGAGCAGGCCCAGCCCGCGCCGCCACGTCCGGGCTGGCTGCCGTGGCAGGTCCTCGGCGGGCCGGGTACCGGGAAGACTGCCCTGCTCGTCGACCTGGTGACCGCGCGGATCACCGACGGCGCCGACCCGGCGTCGATCCTGGTCCTGACCCACACCAAGCAGGCCGCCGCCGCATTGCGCGACGCGATCACCACCCAGCTCGGCCCGCATGCCGGTGGCATTCCCGGCGCCAGCAGGGAACCGATGGTGCGGACACTGCACTCCTACGCGTTCTCGGTGCTGCGCCGCCACGCCGACCTGCACGGCAACCCGCCGCCCCGGCTGCTCACCGGCGCCGAACAGGACGCGGTGCTGCGCGAGATGCTGCGCGGCGACCTCGCCGACATCGAGGCGGGCGCGCGCGGTCTGTGGCCGCCACGGCTGCAACCCGCGCTGGCGCTGGGCGGGTTCGCCGAACAACTCCGCGATCTGATGTTGCGGGCCACCGAACGCGGGCTCGGCCCCGAAGACCTGATGGCGCTGGGGCGCGAACACGACAATGACGCCTGGGTGGCGGCGGGCCGGTTCTTCCAGCGCTATGAAGAGGCGTCGATGCTGCGGTGGTCGGTCGGTGTCGCGGCGCCGGAGGCGACAGCGCCCGCGCTCGACGCGGCCGAGCTGGTCGGCGCCGCCCTCGACGCGCTGGCCGGTGATCGGAACCTGCTCGCTGCCGAACGTGATCGGACCCGTTATCTGCTCGTCGACGACGCCCAGCATCTCGATCCGCAGGCCGCGACCCTGGTGCGCGCCATCGGCAGCGGCAGTGCGAGCACGGTGATCACGGGTGACCCGGATCAGAGCGTGTTCACCTTCCGCGGTGCCGATTCGCGTTTCCTGGTCGATATCGACACGGTGGCGCAGCGGCGAATCATCTTGCGGCACAACCATCGCAGTGGTGCGCCGATCCGCCTCGCGACTGCCCGGATCGCGGCGCGGTTGCCGGGTAGCGCGCGTCATCGGGTGCTGCCCGGGCAGGAGACGCAACCACCGAAATCTGGTGTTCCTGTCGATCCTGTTGGTGTGGAAGAGGATTCGGACCTAGGCAGTGGTCTGCCGGAGCGGTTCGCGCACGGCGATGGGGTGCTCGGCGAGCTTGCCCTGAGCGGCGGCATCGGCCTGGCCGGCGAGTCTGGGTGGGCCGACCAACCTGAGCGTTCGGGCGGGTCGGTGTCTGGCGGGTCTGGAACAGCCGATGGGCCGGTGCTCGGTGGATCCGGGAACTCCGACGGTGCGGGGGACGGCAGGCCGGTGGGGTCCGGTGAGTCGGGCGCGCCCGACGACCTTGTGCCAGACGAGGAGGTCGACGAGTCGAGCGTGCGGGTTCGCGTGCTGTCGACCGCGGCCAAGGAGGCCGCGCTCATCGCCGACCATCTGCGGCGGGCGCACCTGACCGACGGGATTCCGTGGTCGTCGATGGCGGTGATCGTGCGGTCGGTGCCGCTGTCGCTCGCACCGCTGCGGCGGGCGCTGCTGGCGGCGGGTGTGCCGGTGCGCAGGCCGGCGGTGGCCGAGCCGCTCGCGCGCAGGCGGGGTGCGGCGTGGATGGTGCTGGCGCTGCGGGTCCTGCTGGCGGGTGATCCGTCGCGGCCCGGGTCGCGGCGTGCGATCGATGCCATGTTCTCGCCGGAAGACGCGATGGATCTGCTGGCCGGACCGCTCGGTGGCGCCGATCAGATCGCGCTGCGGCGGTTGCGTCGGGGTGTCCGACGCACGGTCCTCGACCTGGAACGCACCGGTGCGCTGGCCGCCGCCGACCCGTACGCCGACGCCGCCGACCAATTCCTGCTGTGGGACGAAGCGCCGCCACCGCCGCCGGAAATGCCTGAGCCGGAACCGATCGACGACGACTGGCTGCCGCCGGAACCCGACCCCGACGACCCGTTGCGTCCCGACCCCGAACCCGAGTGGGATATCGCCGAACGTCTTCCCGACGACATCGACATCCTCGACGCCGAAACCCTGCCCGCCGCACCGCCGGTCGACATGGGTCCGCCACGGCCGGAACCGGAACCGCCCGCGGTGCCGCTGATCGACCAGTCGTCGGCGGAAGTGCTGCGCGACCTGATCGTCGGCATCGGCGAGGAACGTCTGCTCGACGGACTCACCGAAGTGGAGGCCGCGCCGCTGCAACGCGTGCTGCGCGCCGTGCGCAAGGCCAGGGAGACCCAGACCAGGGGACAGGGCCTCGAAGACGTGCTGTGGACGCTGTGGACCAGCTCGCGGCTGGAACGACGCTGGTTCCGCCAGTCCCGCCGGGGCGGGGCCGCGGGCATGCAGGCCGACCGTGACCTCGACGCGGCCGTCGAATTGTTCGATGCCGCGGCGGCTTACGTCGACCGGCTGCCCAAGGCCAGCATCGAAGGCTTCGTCGAATACCTGCTGCACCAGCAGATTCCGCAGCAGGGCAGGCCGCTGACCGCCGAGGGTGAAGCGGTGTCGCTGCTCAGCGCGCACGCGGCGGCGGGGCGAGAATGGGATGTGGTGGCGGTGGCCGCTGTGCAGGAGGGCATCTGGCCCAACCCGCGCGCCAGGGGCACCCTGTTGCACACCGAGGACCTCGTCGACCTGGTCGCCGGTGTCGACCCCGGCGCGACGACGAGCAGGGCCGCCCCGATTCTCGCCGAGGAACGCAGATTGCTGCTCGTCGCGTGCAGCAGAGCGAGGCGCTCGCTGTTGGTCACCGCGGTCGAATCCGCCGCCGGGGACCAGGATCTCGTGCCGTCGCGTTTCCTCACCGAACTGCTCGGCGACGACGACACCGGCGAACCCGGGGCGCTGCCCGTCGCCGATCCCGGTCGCGCGCTGGTGATGCACGCTCTCGTCGCCGAATTACGCGGCGTGGTCTGCGATCCCACCACCGCACCCGACCGGCGCGACCGGGCCGCCCATCAGCTGGCCCGGCTCGCCGACGCCGGTGTCCCCGGCACCGACCCCGGCGACTGGTACGGCACCGCCGAGCTCAGTTCCGACCGGGAACTGTGGGACGAAGACGATTCCCCGATCGGGCTGTCCCCGTCGACGGTCGAACTGCTGCGCACCTGCCCGCTGCGCTGGGCACTGGAACGCCACGGCGGCACCGACGGCGACAACCCGCATGCCGTCAAGGGCAACCTCGTCCACACACTCGTGCAGGCGCTGGCCGGTGAGGTGCCGGAGGCGCAGGTCCGCGCCGCGCTCGACCAGGCGTGGAAGACGGTCGACCCGGCCACCGGCTGGCACTCCCGGCAGGAACTGCGCCGCACCGAGGCGATGCTGGAGACCTTCCTCGCCTGGGTGCGCACCACCCGCGGCGAACTCACCCAGGCCGGTGTCGAGGTGCCGGTGGACTGCGTGCTGCCCGCGCGGGCGGACGACGAACGCGCCGTGCGGATCCGCGGCCGCATCGACCGGCTGGAACGGGATGCGCAGGGCCGGTTCGTGATTGTCGACGTGAAGACCGGCAAGACACCGGTCAGCGGGAAGGCTGTCGCCGATCATGCCCAGCTGGCCACCTACCAGGTGGCGGCCGCCCACGGCGCGCTCGACGAGGAGGAGTCCGACGGGTCGCCGGTCGCCGATCCCGGTGGCGCGCGGCTGGTCTATGTCGCCAAGCCGCACAACAAGACCGGCGCCACCGAACGCGCCCAGACCGCACTGGACCCCGAAGGTCTCGAGACCTGGCGCGACACGATCCACGACGCCGCCGCCGCCACGCGCGGGCCCGGATACCTGGCCGTGCGCAACGACGGATGCAGGCACTGTCCGGTCGCGGGCAGTTGCCCGGTGCAGGACACCGGACGTCAGGTGACCGACGAGTGAGCGGCGTGCGCGTCACCCCGCGACGGCTGGCCGACGCGCTCGGCCTGCCGCCACCGACCGCCGAGCAGGCCGCGGTCATCGCCGCGCCGCCGGGACCGACGCTCGTGGTGGCCGGCGCGGGCGCGGGCAAGACCGAGACGATGGCCGCGCGCGTGGTGTGGATGGTGGCCAATCAGCTGGTGGCGCCCGACGAAGTACTCGGCCTCACCTTCACCCGGAAAGCCGCCCAGCAGTTGACCTCCCGCATCCGCACCCGCCTCGCGCGGCTGGCCGGTGCGCCGCTGGTACGCGAGATCGACCCGACCGGCGCGCTACGCACGCTGATCTCCGGCGCCGAACCCGAGATCAGCACCTACCACTCGTACGCGGGCAGACTGCTCACCGCGCACGGCCTGCTGCTGCCGGTCGAGCCATCGGCCGCGCTGCTCACCCAGACCCAGCTGTGGCAGCTCGCGCACGAGGTGGTGCGCTCCTGGGACGGCGACCTAGACACCGACCGCACGCCGGTATCGGTGACCGAGGCGGTCCTCGCGCTGTCCGGGCAGCTCGCCGAGCACCTGGTGGAACCGGAACAGCTGGCCGAGGCACACGCCGAGCTGGAGAAGCTGGTCTACACGTTGCCCGCCGGTCCGCGACAGCGCGGCGGGCCGAGCAAGGCGCTGACCGCTGTCGTGGACGCGCAACGTGAGCGAGTGGAGCTGCTACCGCTGGTCCGCCAACTCGCCGAAGCCCTGAACCGCCGTGGCGCACTCGATTTCGGCTCCCAGATGTCCCTGGCCGCGCAGTTGGCGGTCGACCACTCGGAGGTCGCCGCCGCCGAACGCGCCCGGTTCAAACTGGTCCTGCTCGACGAATACCAGGACACGGGTCACGCCCAGCGGGTGCTGCTGTCGGCCCTGTTCGGCAACGCCGAGGCCGTGCGAAAGGACCGGCCCCGCCCGGTGCGCGTGCGCAGCCTTGCGCCTACTACCCAGGCGCCGGACGCCGACATGTTGTGGGGCCCAGCGGATCACCTCGACTCGGCGCGATCTGACCAGCTCACCGGGGCGCGCGGCGACGGCGGCGACCGGGATGGCGGGCGCGCCCATGGTGCTGTCGACGGCGACTTCAGCCGCGCAGACGAAGGCGGCACGGCACGACACGGGGCAGGCGCGGTCACGGATGAGCAGCCACACGGTCACAGGAAAGCCGGGTCGGGCGGTGACACCCTCGCCGTGACCGCGGTGGGTGACCCGATGCAGTCGATTTACGGCTGGCGTGGCGCCTCCGCAGCCAACCTTCCACGATTCGCGACCGATTTCCCTACTGCGCCAGGTGTTCCCGCGCCGATCCTGCCGCTGCTGACCAGCTGGCGGAATCCGCCGGAAGCGCTGGCACTGGCGAACCTGGTCGCCGATCCGCTGCGATTGCGCGCCAAGGCGGCGGGCGGTGCCACGGTCGACGCGCTGCGGGCCAAGCCCGAGGCGCATTCGGGAACCGTCGAACTGGCGCTCACGGAAACTGTCGCTCAGGAGCGTGACTGGATTGCCGAGCGGATCGCGCGGGAATGGGCGTCGGCGCGAGAAGCCGAGCAGCCGCCACCGACGTCGGCTGTGCTGATCCGGCGCAACGCGGATGCGGCGCCGATCGCGGAGGCCTTGCGTGAACAAGGGCTTCCGGTCGAAATCGTCGGTCTCGGTGGACTACTGGCGACACCGGAGGTGGCCGATATCGTCGCTACCCTGCGGCTGATCTCCGAACCCGGAACCGGCAGCGCCGCGATCCGCATCCTCACCGGTGCGCGCTGGCGTCTCGGGGTCGCCGATCTCGCCGCACTGGCCAGGCGCGCGCGGATGCTGTCGATCGGCAGCCTGTCCGGCGACGCCGCCAACGCCATCACCGACGCGGCCGGACTGGCGACGGCGTTGCGTGAGGTCGCACCGGAACCCACCGAGCAGGCGGGACTGGCGGACGCCATCGCCGATCCCGGTGCGCCGGACCAGTATTCGGAAGCCGGGTTCGCCCGGATCATCGCCCTGGGCGAGGAGCTGGCCGCACTGCGCGAACGTAGCGGTCAGCCGCTGGTCGAGCTCGTCGCCGATGTCGAACGCACCATCGGTGTCGGCGTGGAGACCCAGGCCAGACGCGCCATCGCCGGTGGTGGTGCGGGCCGCGAGCACCTAGACGCGTTCGCCGAGGTGGTGGCCGGATACGCGGCCGACTCCCGGGCGTCGCTGAGTGGCCTGCTGGCCTTCTTCACCGCCGCCGAATCGGTCGAAAACGGTTTGGAGCCTGGTGAAGTGGAGGTCGCGCGCGATCGCGTGCAGGTGCTCACCGTGCACGCGGCCAAGGGATTGGAATGGGAGGTCGTCGCGGTACCTCATGTGAGCGCGTCGGTGTTCCCGTCGACGACCGCGCTGAGCACCTGGCTCGGCGCGCTCACCGAACTGCCCACCTCCCTGCGCGGCGACCGCGCCCAGCCCGACGCGTCCGAGGGCGTGCCGGTCCTCGACCTGACCCGGGTGGGTGATCGGTCCGAACTCGAGCACGCCATCGCCGATCACAAGGAGGCGCTCAAGAGCCGCCGACTCGACGAGGAACGCAGGCTGTTCTACGTCGCGCTCACCAGAACCGAACGGGTACTGCTGGTTTCGGCCTATTACTGGCCCGAGACCGGCACCGCGCAGAAGGGACCGTCGGAGTTCCTGCTCGAACTCAAACAGTCCAACGAGGACCCGGACAGCGCGGCCTTCGGCGTCGCCACGATCGCCCGCTGGGACGACCAACCGCCGCCCGACGCCGTCAACCCGTTCGCCGACAACCCGCCCACCGCCCAGTGGCCGCGCGACCCGCTCGGCGGCCGCCGCGACCCGATCGAACAGGGCGCCGCGCTCGTCCGCGAGGCGCTCGAACAGTTGCGTTCGGGCCCAGCCGATCCCGAGGCGGATGACGACGACCCGGAAGGCTGGGCCACCGACGTCGACGCCCTGCTCGCCGAATTCACCGCCGCCGAACTCGCCGAACAACAGGTGGAACTGCCCGGCCAGCTGCCCGCCACCGCCCTCGTCGAACTGCGCGCCGACCCCATCCGCCTGGCCGCCCGCCTGCGCCGCCCACTGCCGTACCCGCCGAACCCGATGGCGCGGCGCGGCACCGCTTTTCACGCCTGGGTGCAGTCCTGGTTCGGCACCGAAGAGCTGCTCGGCCTCGACGAACTGCCCGGCGCCGCCGACAGCACGGCCGAAATGGGCCGCGCCGACCAGGAACTCGCCGCCATGCAGGCGGCGTTTCGCCGCGGGCCGGGGGGGGCCCCCCACCCCCCACACCACCGAGAGGGCGTGCGAAACACCACCACGGGGCCCCCCCTATACGGCGCGCGCGGGGCCCCG
>NZ_JBHXMY010000106.1:0-13769 GCF_042720195.1 Nocardia sp. NPDC058497
GCAGTGCCTCGTTGACCTGGAACGGCCGGAACGGGCCGACGCGGTCGAGGCCGTCGTTCTCCTGGCCCATCGAGGTCCAGGTGTCGGTGACGAGCACGTCGGCGCCCGTCGCACCGGCCACCGGGTCGTGGGTGACCGACACGGTCGCCCCGGTCTCGGCGGCCCGCTTGGCGGCGGCGTCCAGGATCCACGGCAGCGGCTCGAACCCGGCGGGCGCGGCGACGGTCACGTTCATGCCCGCCGTCACACCACCCAGCAGCAGCGAATGCGCCATATTGTTGGCGCCGTCGCCGAAGTAGGTGAGGTTCAGGCCCGCGAGAGCACCCTTGCGTTCGGTGATCGTCTGCAGATCGGCGAGCACCTGGCACGGATGGAACTCGTTGGACAGCGCGTTCACCACGGGAACCGTTGCGGTGAACGACATCTCGTCGAGGCGGGACTGCTCGAAGGTCCGCCACACGATGGCCTCGACATAGCGCGAGAGGACACTGCCGGTGTCGCCGAGGGTTTCCTCGCGGCCCAGCTGGGTGTCGCGGCCGTCGACGACGACCGCGTGCCCGCCGAGCTGGGCGATCCCGAGCTCGAACGAGAACCGGGTGCGGGTGGAGTTCTTCTCGAAGATCACCCCGACCCCGCGCGGGCCGTCGAGCGGCCGGTGCGCGAAGGGGTCCTTCTTCAATTCCGCGGCGATGGCGAGGATTTCGGCCTGTTCGGCCTGGGTCACGTCGTCGTCGCGCAGAAAGTGGCGCAGGCTCACTTGGTCGCTCCCTTCGCATCGGCGGCGGCCTTGTCGAGAATCTCGGGCAGGTCGGCGACGAAGTTGTCGGCCTGGGTTTCGGTGAGCACCAGGGGTGGCGCCAGCCGGATCACGTTGGGCTTGGCGGGGTTGATCAGGTAGCCCGCCTCCCGCGCCCGCTCGTCCACATAGGCCGAGATGTCGTTCTTCAGCACGATGCCGATGAGCAGACCGGCGCCACGCACGTGATCGATCTCGGGATGCTCGAGCAGCGCGATACCGTCGCTGAGCTTCTTGCCGACCCATTCCACATGGGAGAGAAGGTCTTCGGAGTCGATCGTGCGCAGCACCGCCAGCGCCGCCGCGGCGCAGACGGGATTGCCACCGAAGGTCGTCCCGTGCAAACCCGGGGTGAGCAGTTCGGCCGCCCGGCCCTGCGCCAGCACGGCGCCGATCGGCAGGCCACCGCCCAGACCCTTGGCCAGGGTGATCGCGTCGGGCACGATGCCCGCCGCCTGATGCGCGAAAAACGTTCCGGTGCGGCCGATTCCGGTCTGCACCTCGTCGAGGATCAGCAGAGCGCCCGCCCGCGAGGTGATCTCCCGCGCCCGCGCCAGGTAGTCGAACGGCGGGACGACCACGCCGCTCTCGCCCATCATCGGCTCCAGGAACACCGCGGCGGTGTCGGCGTCGACGACCCGCTCGAGCGCGTCCGCGTCGCCGTAGGGCACGTGCACGACACCGGGCGGCATCGGCTCGAACGGCTCCCGCTTCGAGGGCTGACCGGTGAGCGCGAGCGCGCCCATCGTGCGGCCGTGGAAGGCCTCCTCGGCGGCCACGATCTTGCTGCGGCCGGTCAGCCGCGCGATCTTGAACGCGGCCTCGTTGGCCTCGGTGCCGGAGTTACAGAAGAACGCCTTGCCCTCGCCGTCGCCGAAGTGCGCGAGCAGCTTCTCGGCCAGCTCGATCACCGGCTCGCTGGCATAGATGTTCGACACATGGCCGAGGGTGCCCAACTGCTGGGTGACCGCTTCCAGGATGGCGGGGTGGGCGTGGCCGAGGCTGTTCACCGCGATGCCACCGAGGAAGTCGACGTAGCGCCTGCCGTCGGCGTCGTAGACCACCGCGCCCGCGCCACGCACCAGCGCGACCTTCGGGGTGCCGTAGTTGTTCATCATCGCGGCCGACCACCGCTGCTGCAGCTTCTCTACTTCACTCATGCGGTCACCATCGTTCCGATTCCTTCTCCGGTGAACAACTCCAGTAGTACCGAATGCGGCACCCGTCCGTCGATGACGTGGGCGCTGGGCACCCCGCCCTGGACGGCGCGCAGGCACGCTTCCATCTTCGGCACCATGCCCGCGTCCAGGCGCGGCAGCAACTCCGCCAGCGCCGTCGCGTCGATCTCACTGGTCAGCGAGGAACGGTCGGGCCAGTCGGTGTAGAGGCCCTCGACGTCGGTGAGGACGACGAGCTTCTCCGCGCCGATCCCCTCCGCCAGCGCGGCGGCGGCGGTGTCGGCATTGATGTTGTGGACCACGCCGTCGGCGTCGGGGGCGATGGTGGAGACCACCGGGATGCGACCGGCGTCGATCAGGTCGAGCACCGCGCCGGGGTTGACCTCGGTGACGTCACCGACCAGGCCGATGTCGGTGGCGACACCCTCCACGGTAACGGTGCGCCGGGTCGCGGTGAACAGGTGCGCGTCCTCACCGGAGATGCCGACCGCGTACGGCCCGTGGGCGTTGATCAGCCCGACGAGCTCGCGCCCGACCTGGCCGAACAGCACCATCCGCACCACGTCCATCACCTCGGGGGTGGTGACGCGGAAGCCGCCACGGAACTCGCCCGCCATGCCGAGCTTCGTCAGCATGGCGTTGATCTGCGGGCCACCGCCGTGCACGACCACCGGGTGCACGCCGACGGTGCGCAGGAACGCCATGTCGGCGGCGAAGGCGGCCTTGAGTTCGTCGTCGACCATGGCGTTGCCGCCGTACTTCACGACGACGACCTTGTCCCGGAACTTCTGCAGCCACGGCAGCGCGTCGGCAAGGACATGGGCCTTGTCCAGCGCCGAAAGGGACTGCACCACACCGCTGCTCATGAGCTGTACGCCGAATTCTCTTCGACGTAGGCGTGCGAGAGGTCGGTGGTGCGCACCATCGCGGTGCCGTCGCCGACGTTGAGCTCGATCAGCACGTCGATGTCCTCGCCGGACAGGTCGACCTCGCGGGCGCCGGGCGCACCGACACTGTCGACGCAGACCGGATTGCCGTTGAACGACACCGCGATCCGGTTCGGGTCCAGCGTCACCGGGGCGATGCCGACGGCGGCGAGCACCCGGCCCCAGTTCGGGTCGGAACCGAACAGCGCGGTCTTGACCAGGCTGTCGCGGGCGACGGCGCGGGCGACCGTCAGGGCCTCGTCCTCGCTGGCGGCGCCGGTGACGGTGACCCGTACCCGCTTGGTGACGCCCTCGGCGTCGGCCATCAACTGGGCGGCCAGGTCGTCGCACACGGTGAAGACGGCGGCGTCGAGATCCTCCTGCGACGGGGCGACGCCGCTGGCGCCGTTGGCCAGCAGCAGCACGGTGTCGTTGGTGGAGCAGGACCCGTCGACGTCGAGCCGGTCGAAGGTGTATTTGGTGGCCTTGCGCAGCGCCTGATCGAGCTGTTCCGGGGTCGCCACGGCGTCGGTGGTGAGTACCACGAGCATGGTGGCCAGCGACGGCGCGAGCATGCCCGCGCCCTTGGCCATGCCGCCGACATTCCACTTGTCCTCGTGGTGGAACGCCGATTCCTTCGGCACGGTGTCGGTGGTCATGATGGCGTGCGCGGCATCGGAGCCGCCGGACATGCCGCCACCCATCTCGTGCACGATCTCGGTGACCGCGGGGATGAGCTTGTCCATCGGGAGCCGGTCACCGATCAGGCCGGTCGAGCAGACCGCGATCTCGCCCGCGCCGGTCTCGGTGCCCCAATTGCTCAGTGCCGCAGCGAGTTCCTCGGCGGTCCGATGGGTGTCCTGGAAACCGCCGGGGCCGGTGCAGGCATTCGCGCCGCCCGAGTTCAGGATGACCGCGCGCACACGACCCGTCTTGAGCACCTGCTGCGACCACAGCACCGGCGCGGCCTTGACCTGATTGCTGGTGAACACGCCTGCCGCGGCGTATTCGGGGCCCTCGTTGAGCACCAGCGCGAGGTCGGGCTTGCCGCTGGCCTTGATGCCCGCCGCGATGCCCGCGGCGCGGAAGCCGAGCGGCGCGGTGACGCCCTGGGTGTGGATCAAATTGCCATGGTCCGTCGTGTGCGGATCAGGGGTCGTCACGGTGCCACTCCTACGGTGGAAAGTCCTGCGGTCTCGTCGAATCCGACGGCCAGATTCATCGATTGCACCGCGGCGCCCGCGGTGCCCTTGGTCAAGTTGTCGATCGCGCCGATCACCACGAGCAGGCCCGCCTCGGTGTCGACGGCGACCTGCAGGGTGATGGCGTTGGAGCCGAGCACCGAACCCGTCTGCGGCAGTACGCCTTCGGGCAGCAGATGCACGAACGGCTCGTCGGCGTACGCCTTTTCGTAGACCGCGCGCGCCTCGGCCGCGTCCACCTTCACCGGGGCGGTGCAGGTGGCGAGGATGCCGCGCGGCATCGGGGCGAGGACGGGGGTGAACGACACCGCGACGTCGACGCCGCCCGCCGCCTTCAGGTTCTGCGCGATCTCGGGGGTGTGCCGGTGCGCGCCGGCGATGCTGTAGGCGCGGACACTGCCCATCACCTCGGAACCGAGCAGGCCCACATCGAGCTTGCGGCCGGCACCCGAGGTGCCGCTGATGGCGACCACGTTCACGGTCGGCTCGATGATGCCCGCGGCGATGGCCGGGGCCAGCGCGACGCTCGACACGGTCGGGTAGCAGCCGGGCACGGCGATGCGCCGCGCGCCGGTGAGCCGCGCCCGGCCGCCGGGCAGCTCGGGCAGGCCGTAGGGCCAGCTGCCCGCGTGGGCGCTGCCGTAGTACTTCTCCCAGGCGGCGGCGTCGGTGAGCCGGAAGTCGGCGCCGCAGTCGATGATCACCGTCGACTCGGGCAGGGCCTGCGCGATGGCGCCGGACTGGCCGTGCGGCAGGCCGAGGAAGACGATGTCGTGCCCGGCCAGGACCTCGGGGGTGGTTTCCTGCAGGATCCGGTCGGCCAGCGGCAGCAGATGCGGCTGGAGCGCGCCCAGCGCGGTGCCCGCGTTGGATCCGGCGGTCAGCGCCCCGATCTCGAGGCGCCCGGCTCGGTATTCGGGGTGGTTCAGCAGCAGACGCAGCACTTCGCCACCGGCGTATCCACTCGCACCGGCAACCGCCACCCGCAAGGCGGGTCCTCCCGACGAATCAACCATGTGATGATTATGCACGACTATGCAAGCTCATTCATGGGCAGGTGCGGTCGCGACCGGCTCCCTGGACCCGATCAGCCGTGCTACCAGGGGAAACACCAGAACCGTCGTCGCACCGGCGGCGACCAGGACCGAGGCGGTCTCGCCGGTCATCAGTTCCGTCGACACGGCCACCTGGGTGACGGCGACGATGATCGGCAGGCCGGTGGCCGCGAACAGCGCGAGCTGAGCCCGCTCGCGGGGTGACTCCAGGTTGCGCCCGTGCGGGACGTACCGTTCGCTCAGCCACACGGGCAGGCCGCGAGCGACAGCGATGGCGGCCACGAACGACGCCCACAGCAGCGGCTGTCCCGCGACCGCGGACATATCGATCGCCATCCCCGACACCACGAAGAATACCGGGATCAGCAGGCCGTAGCCGATGGTCTCGAGCTGCTCGTCGACGCGCGGATGACCCGCCGCGATGAGCCTGCGCAGCACCATGCCCGCGGCGAACGCGCCCAGCACCACGTCCAGGTCGAAGCGTTCGGCCACCACCATGAGCACGAGCAGCAGCAGGATCGACCCGCGCACCGGCAGCTGGGAGGTGCCGCCGTCCATCCTGGCCAGCGCTGCGCCGAGATCGGGGACACGACCGAACAGGCGCAGCGGGATCAGCCCGACCAGTAGCGCCGCCACCACGAACAGGGCGAGCACGACGAGCGCGGCGACGACATTGCGGCTGCTCAACAGCACCGACATGGCCACGATCGGGCCGAGTTCGCCGACCGCGCCGTGCGCCAGCACCGCCCGGCCGAGCGGGGTGTCGAGCAGTCCGGCCTGTTTGACGATCGGCAGCAGGGTGCCCAGCGCGGTGGAGGTCATCGCGATGGCGACGGCGATGTGGTTGGTGGTCGATTCACTGCCCGCCAGCACGGTGACCAGCCCGAACGCGAACACCAGACCCGCCAGCCACACCAGCCAGGCCACCCGCCCCGAGCGGCCGCCGAGCAATTTCGGGTCCAGTTCGTAGCCCGCCAGCAGGAACAGCATGCCGAGGCCGAGTTCCTTGATCAGGTCGACGCCGCCCTCCGCGGTGGCCCAGCCCAGCGCGAACGGTCCGAGGATCGTGCCCGCCACGAGCAGGATCACCACGTCCGGGACGTACCCGCGCAGTGCGCGCGAGAGCAGCGGAGCAGCCACCGCGACGAGGGCGATCCAGAACAGCGACACGATCGGCGACGGACCGTCCACGGCAGCGGAAGCGAGCAGCTCCATCGCCTCATCGTGGCACAGCGGATCGGCCGATCCCGGAACCCTCGCTGGCATCCGGACGAGAATCGGGTCACCCTCGCTGTCGATTCGGCGGCATCACGTTCGTATAGGAGATGAACCGGTCGCGCACAGCTAGATGGACACCGCGGTGATCGAGGCGGTGTTCGCCGAGCACTACGGCCGTGCGGTCGCGTCCCTGATCCGCGTCTTCGGTGACATCGGAATCGCCGAGGACGCGGTGCAGGAGGCGTTCGCCGCCGCGGTCGTGCGCTGGCCCGGCGACGGCGTCCCGCCGAGCCCGGCGGGGTGGATCATCACCACCGCGCGCAATCGCGCGATCGATCGGCTGCGCCGCGAGGCCGCCCGCGCCGACCGGCACGCCGAAGCCGCTCTCCTGCACCCGGATCCGGACCAGCCCACCGACAGCTTCCCCGACGACCGGCTGCGCCTGATCGTCACCTGCTGCCATCCGGCACTGGCCCCGGCCGCGCGGGTGGCGTTGACCCTGCGGCTGCTCGGTGGTCTGGCCACCGCCGAGATCGCGCGTGCCTTCCTGGTCTCGGAATCGACGATGGCGCAACGGCTCCTCGCCGACGTAGTACATCGACGTTTCCGGTCGGCGGATACCGTGCACTCCCTGCGGGATCTCGGCGACGATGCCGTCTGCGACTACGGCCGGATTCACAACGAATTCAACGAGTTCCTCACCATCTCCTGCGCATCACGACCGGGGACGGCCCGGCCGGACCACAGCGGGCACGACCTGGAAGGAACTCTTGGACGCCGATCTCTCGTACTTCCGCGGACCCCTTGCTCAGGCCCTGCGTGAAGAAGGGCTCGATGCGGGTAGGGCGAAGGATGTGCTGCTGATCCTTCGGTACCGCGGCGTCCACGTGTCGGCCGATGCCGCCGAACGCATTGCCGCTTGCCGCGATCAGCACACGTTCGATACGTGGATGCGACGCGCACTGGAGATCTCCGCGGTCGAGGATCTGTTCGACTGACGCCGGTTCAGGTCGAAACCCGGCTTCCACACGGTGATGTTCAGGTGGTCGCCCTCGACTTCGACCGTCGACGCGCCGGTGAGGTCGGCGACGTGGAAGTGATCGAACTTCATGCCGCGGATGTCGAAACCATTGTTGTCGAACAGTTTCCGGGCGAACCCGACGGAACACCGCGCTGCGCGCCCGGTGCGCGCAGCGCAGTGTTTCCGGCGATCGGTCGCTACTTCGCCGGGTCGACCCCGAAGGTCTCGGCGATGTCGTCCAGCACCGCGTGGGCGCCGGTGAGGCCGACCGAGGTCAGCCAGACCAGGTCGTCGACCGGGGTGATCTTGCCCTTCAGCTGATTCCACAACGGGTTCGCCTCGGCGGCCGCCTTGCGCTGGGCGGCGGCGTCCTCGCCGTTGCTGGTGAGGAAGATGTAGTCGGCGTCGGCGTCCAGCAGCCGCTCGGGACTCAGGGCGAGCGCGAAGTCACTCTTCGGATCGTCGGACTTGTCGGGCTGGTTCAGGCCGGTGTCGGCGAAGATGTCGCCGACGAAGCTGACCCGTTGCATCAGCCGGTCCTCCTTCGGCAGGAAGCGCAGCAGCGAGACGGTCGGAGCGGTGCCACCATTCTTGGCCTTGATCGCCGCGCCGATCTTGGCGGCGCGGTCCTGGTACGCCGTGAGCTTGGCCTGGGCGAGCGTCTCCTTGTCGACCGCCTTGGCGAGCAGCAGCAGGTTTTCCTTCCAGGTGGCACCGGTCGTCTGGCTGAACACGACCGGCACCGTGCCCGAACCGAGCTTGATGCCCTTGAACTGCTCGTACTGCTTCTCGTGACGCACCTTCGCCGACACGATCAGGTCCGGACGGGCGCCGGCCAGCTTCTCGATGTCGGGAGTCTGCAGGTTGCCGATGTTGACCGCCTGTCCGCCGCAGGTCTGCGCGGCCGCACCGAGGAACGCGGGCAGTTTCTCGCCCATGCTCTGGTAGGTCGTATACGCGACCAGTTCGGTGTCGAGCACCAGGGCGGCATCGACGAACGTCTGATCGAGAGCGGCGATCCGGACCGGCCGGGTGGTGATCGTGGCCGGGTCGACGACGGTGCCGACATTCGCGCCCGCTTTGTCCGTGACCGCCCCCTTCTCGATGGTGCGCGGGTAGGCGCCGCCGTCGAGGTTGGCCGCGCTGTCGCAACCGCTTCCGGTGGCGCCGGTGGTGGTCTGGCCTTGGCCACACGCGGACAGGCTCAGTACGGCCGCGGCGACCACAGCGGCTGCTGCGAGCCGGCGGCTCGTTGGGGTGTTCATTGACGTCCTCCAGAGTGGGTTACGATGGCAAGCCTTCGCTAACGTAGCGAAGGCTTACCTAATAATCTAACCGGAAGGGAAGCAGTGACCGCACCGCCCGGAATCGTGCTCACCCGCACGCGGTCTCGCAGGTTGCTGCTCGTTGCCGGACTGCTGGCCGCGGTGCTCGCGGCCATCATGCTCAGCCTGGCCGTAGGCACCAAATTCATTCCGCCCCTGGATGTTCTGCACGCGCTCGGCGGCACCACCGACACCGAGACCGGCGCCATCGTCAACGGCTTGCGCCTGCCGCGCACCCTGCTGGGGATCCTCGCCGGCCTCGCGCTCGGCGTCGCGGGCGCGGTGATCCAGGGCCACACCAGGAACCCGCTCGCCGACCCGGCACTGCTCGGCATCACGCAGGGCGCGGCCCTCGGCATCGTCCTGGCCGTGATGATCGGGGGCATCTCCAGCCTGTTCGGGTATGTGTGGTTCGGGTTCGCCGGTGCGCTGATCGCCACCGTCACCGTTTTCGTCATCGGTGCGACAGGCCGTGGCGGACCCACCCCGGTCACCCTCGCCCTGGCCGGTGCCGCCGTCAGCTATCTCTTGCAGGGCCTGATCTCGGCGGTGGTGCTGTTCGATACCGATGTCACCGATATCTATCGCTTCTGGAAGGCCGGTTCCCTGGTCGGCTCCAACCTCCGCCTGCTCGGCACAGCCGCACCGTTCGTGCTCGTCGGGATCGTCCTTGCCCTGGCCAACACGCCCGCGCTCAACGCCCTCGGCCTCGGTGAGGACACCGCCCGCGCACTGGGCCATCGCGTCTTCCTCGCTCGTACCGTCGGCATCGGTTCGATCGTGCTGCTGACCGGGGCGGTCGTGGCGATCGCCGGGCCGCTGGGCTTCGTCGGGCTCGTCGTCCCGCACCTGGCGCGTGGCGTCACCGGACCCGACTACCGCTGGCTCGTCCCCGTGGCCGGGCTGCTCGGCGTGGTCATGGTGCTGGTCGCCGACACCGCGGGACGGCTGGTCCTGGACAAAGGCGAACTACCCGCGGGCATCATGCTCGCCCTGGTCGGCGCCCCGTTCTTCATCGTGCTGGTCCGCCGCCGCAGGCTGGTGAGCATTTGAGTACCGTGCGTGCGGTCCGGCTGGGGCCGGTGTCTTGGCAGCTGCGGCTGCGGACGGTCTCCGTGCTGCTGGCAGGTCTGGGTGTGCTGAGCGCGACGAGTTGCGTCGCGCTGGCGTTGGGCACCTACACGATGCCCGACGGGGGTCCGGTCACCCCGTGGGATGTGCTCGCGGTGCTGACCGGTGGCGGCGACGTCGGCCTCGCGTACGTGGTGTGGGACCTGCGACTGCCCAGGATCCTGACCGGCGCGCTGGTCGGCGCCGCGCTGGCGTTGTCGGGTGCGATCACGCAGGGCATCGCCCGGAATCCGTTGTCCAGTCCCGATATTCTCGGCGTCACCGCGGGCGCGAACGTGGCCGCGGTCGCGGTGATCGCCCTGTCGGGCAGCAAGGGTCAGATCAGCGGCGCCGCCGCCGAGATCGGGGTGCCCGGTGCCGCCATGATCGGCGGATTGATCGCCGCGCTGGTTGTTTTCATGTTGGCGTGGCGTCGCGGCATCGAAGGATATCGGCTCGTCCTCGTCGGCCTCGGCGCCGCTTCGGTGCTGTCCAGCGTCACCTTCTGGATGCTCAGCGTCGGCGAGGTCGATGTCGCGACGCGGGCGGTCACCTGGCTGACCGGCAGCCTCAACGGCAGTGGCTGGATCCAGGTGACACCGGTGGCGCTCGCCCTGGCGATCCTGGTGCCGGTGGTACTGGCGGGCACCCATCTGCTCGGCGCACTGCACTTCGGCGACGACACAGCCCGCTCGCTCGGCGTGCGGCTCAACGCCGCCCGCCTGACGCTGCTGGTCCTCGCCGTGCTGCTGGCCGGGGTCGCCACCGCGTCCGCGGGCGCCATCATCTTCGTCGCCCTCGCCGTGCCGCAGGTGGCACTGCGGCTCACCGGCTCCGCGCAACCGCCCCTGCTGACCTCGGCAGTGCTCGGCGCGGCCTTCACCGTCGCCGCCGATCTCGTCGCTCGCACCCTCTTGCCCGCCGGGGAACTCCCTGTCGGTGTGATCACCGCCGTGCTCGGCGCTCCCTATCTGATCTATCTGTTGATGCGGCGCAATCGTGCCGGGAAAGTGGGCGCGTGATGACCGTGCGGCTGCAGGCCAGCGACCTGACCCTCGGCTACGGACCGCAGACCGTCGTCGACGGCCTGAGCCTGGACATCGTCAGCGGCACCGTCACCGCGGTGATCGGGCCCAACGGTTGCGGCAAATCCACCCTCCTGCGCGCGATGGCCCGGCTGCTGCGCCCCACCGGAGGTTCGGTACACCTGGACGGCCGCCGCATCGACCGCATGTCGACCAAGGAAGTAGCCCGCGCCCTCGGCATCCTGCCCCAATCACCGCAAGCCCCCGAAGGACTCACCGTCGCCGACCTGGTCGCCCGCGGCAGGCACCCGCACCAGCGCTGGTATCGCCAGTGGTCCGCCGACGACGAATCCGCCATCGCCGAGGCCCTGACCTGGACCGACATGGCCGAGTTCGCTGATCGCCCGCTCGACGAGCTGTCCGGCGGGCAACGCCAGCGCGCCTGGATCTCGATGGCGCTGGCCCAGAACACCGACCTGCTCCTGCTCGACGAACCCACCACCTTCCTCGACCTCGCCCACCAGATCGAGGTTCTCGACCTGGTCCGCCGCCTGCACCTCGAAGCGGGCCGGACCGTGGTGATGGTGCTGCACGACCTGAATCTCGCCGCGCGATACGCGCATCGGCTGGTCGCGATGCGGGCAGGCCGCGTGGTCGCCGCGGGAGCGCCCGCCGAGGTCCTCACCGAGGAACTGGTGGCGGAGGTATTCGGTCTACGGTCGAAGGTGATCGAGGACCCGGTCACCGGAACGCCGCTGGTGGTCCCGGTCGGACCAGCCTGACCCGGCACCTGCGCGGAGTGTGCTCAGTCCTTGCGGACGATCCGTTCGCCCGCACCCGGCTTCCACACGGTGATGTTGAGGTGGTCGTCCTCGACTTCGACCGTCGACGCGCCGGTGAGGTCGGCGACGTAGAAGTGGTCGAACTTCATGCCGCGGATGTCGAAACCTTTGTCGTCGAACAGTTTCTGGGCGAAGCGGGCGTGGACTGTTTCGTCCGGGAGGTCGGTGACGGTGCCGAACAGTTTGGCGTCGCCGTCGGCGACATCGGTGTCGACGGTGGCGGTGTGCAGGCAGAAGCGGGGGTCGCGGGCGAGGTCGTCGAATTTGCGGGTGTGCGGCATGCCGGCCAGGACGAGCATGTCCTCGAAGACGGTCGGCTCGATCGGGCTGATCCGCGGTGATCCGTCGGCCCGGAGGGTGCCGAGCATGCACAGGTTGCCGGTCGCCTGGTGCCTGCGCAGGAACAGGGCGGAGATACTCGGCGCTTCCTCGGTGAACTGGCTCCACGTGGTCATAGCTCGAACGGTACGACCAAATGTTGACATCCTGTGTCAGGTTCTGCGGCTAGTCTCGGGAACATGCGAGCGAGCAGGCTGGTGCAGTTGCTGCTGCTGTTGCAGGCCAACGGCGGGGCGACCGCGGCCGAGCTGGCACGGGAGCTGGAGGTGTCGGTGCGCACGGTGTACCGCGACGTCGAGGCACTGTCGTCGGCGGGCGTTCCCGTGTACTGCGAGCCGGGGCGCGGTGGTGGCGTCCGGCTGATCGACGGCTACCGGACCCGGCTCACCGGCCTCACCTCCGACGAAGCCGACGCCGTCCTGCTGGCCGGGCTGCCCGGCGCCGCCGCCGACCTCGGACTCGGCACCGTGCTGGCCACCGCCCAGCTCAAGATGCTCGCCGCGCTCCCACCCGAGTTGCGCGGGCGAGCGACGCGCATCGCCGAACGCGTCCATATCGATATGCCGGGCTGGTTCCACCGCCCGGACGAAACGCCCACGCTGGCCACGGTCGCCGATGCGCTCTGGCACGACCGGCGTCTGGCCGTCAGCTATCGCCGTCAAGACAAGACCGTCGAGCGCAGGCTCGATCCGCTGGGCCTGGTCATGAAGGCGGGCACCTGGTATCTGATCGCGCGCGACCGGTCCGATATCCGTTCCTACCGGGTGAGCCGCATCGCCACCGCCGTGCCGACCGGCGAATCCTTCACCCGCCCTGCCGGTTTCGAACTCGACGCGCACTGGCAGAAGTCAGCCGACGAGTTCGCCCGGTCTATCCTGCGCGTCAGTGCGCGGTGCCGGATCTCGGCCGACCACCTGACCCTGCTCCGGCTGATGAACGACCCGGCCGCGGTGCGCCAGGCGCTCACGTCCACCGGCGCACCGGATGCCGACGGCTGGGTGGACATCACCATTCCCGGTGAGTCCTACGAGATCCTCGCCCACGCACTGCTACCCATCGGCGAATACATCGAAGTCCTCGATCCGCCCGAACTACGCACCGCGATGGCAGGTACGGCGGCCGCGATGTACGCGCGCTACCACCCGTCGGCCTGACCGGCATGGTCCGCATATCAGCTTTCGCACTGCCAGGTCGCGCACGCCCCACGACGATCCGGCCCCCTGCAACCCAACCGCTCTCACGATCACTCGCGTCCAGCGTTACGCGACCGCACGCGGCCTGGGCTACGCGATCACACTCGGCCCGGACTTGCGGCCACACGCGGCGCGGACGATCAACATGTCCAGTCGAGAATCTCGTCCATCGCACGGAAGGAAACGGACGCCGGGGTGATCCGTACTGCGGTGTCGCGCAAGGCAACCAGCGGTGCGGCGGACAGCTGGCCGATCGTGCCGATGCGGGCCGACCGAGCGGCGATCATCTGCGTTCGCGGACGACGTTCCCGGTCGTACTGCGCCACCCCGTTGGGTTCGCCTGCCAGCCGAGCCAGCACCACGGCATCCTCGAGCGCCTGGCATCCGCCCTGCCCGAGGTTCGGTGTCATCGCGTGGGCGGCGTCGCCGACCAGGGCGATGCGACCGGCCGTGAAGCTCGGCAGCGGAGGCAGCTCGTAGATGTCGTTGTGCAGCACCGTGTTCTCGTCCGCGGCGGCCAGCAGGGCGGGGATCGGGTG
>NZ_JBHXMY010000107.1:0-13692 GCF_042720195.1 Nocardia sp. NPDC058497
CTCGTGGCTCGCCCCGTGTGGCGCGGTCACCGCGAAACTCTCGATGCGGATGCCGGTGACGGTGCCGATCGCGAGTCCGGCTTCGATCGCCGCGCCCGCGTCGCGGCAGTGCACGTGGGCCGACCAGGTGTGGTCACCGTCGCCGACCACGACCACCGAATCGCCGAGGACGGCGAGGCGATCGCGCAAAGTGCCCGCGGCCGTCTCGTCGACCTGCGCGATCACGTACATGACCTCGAAGTGGGGGTCGGAGGATTGATCGCGGTGGTCGACGTCACCGCCGCGGTCACCGTCGGCGCGTTCGTCACCACTTCTGCGCCGCGGCCCGTCGTCCTCGTGATCGCGGGTATAGCTGTGCCGGGCGGGGGCCTCGCCGCAGATCTGGGCCACGAGGCAGTCGAGCAGTACGAGCAGCCCCCTGGCTCCGGCATCGACCACCCCGGCCGCGCGCAGGACGCCCAACTGCGCGGGCGTCTCGTTCAGCGCACGCGCGGCATCGTCGGCGGCCGAGCGGGCGACGGTGAGGAGAGACGGGTCAGCCGATTCGGCGGCGGCGACCGCGGCGCGCTCGAGGACAGTCAGGATCGTGCCTTCGACCGGGGCGCTCAGTCCGGTGCGCACGAGCACCGCCGCCCGACGCAACGCCGTTCGCAACCGCTCACCGGTCAGCGGACCCGCGACGACCGCTTCGGCGATCCCGCGCAGCACTTGCGACAGGATGATCCCGGAGTTCCCCCGAGCACCGATCGTCGCCCCGCGCGCGAGCGCTTGCGCGACCAGATGTGCAGATGGGGCCTCGCCCGGGGTCGCGTCGGCGCTCGCGGCCGGTTCGGCACCCGCGGCCGGTTCGGCGCCCGCGGCCGGTTCGGCGCCCGCAGCCGGTTCGGCACCCGCAGCCGGTTCGGCACCCGCAGCCGGTTCGGCGCCCGCGGCGCCGGGCACCGCTCGCTCGGCGGCGACCGCGGCCCCTGACACCGCTCGCTCGGCGGCGGCGACCGCCGCCCGGACGGTGGCCAGCATGTTCGTTCCGGTGTCGGAATCGGCGATGGGGAACACATTGAGCGCGTCGATCTCGGCGCGGCGTAGTTCCAGGTCGGTGCGGCAGGTTCGGGCCCAGGCCAACAGATCGGCGCCGTCCAGCGCCTCCCGCACGTGCGACACCGCCACCTCGATCCCCGTTCTGGGTGCCCGCGCGCCGAGCACCGCACGCCAGGTTAGCGGCAGCCGCCGACAGCGGTATGCTGACCGCGGACGGGCCCGGCATCCGGGCCGTGCCCGGCGTGTCGACCGGGACACCCGGTTTGGAAGATCACGGCCCGGCCAGCTACCCTTGCAGGGTTGCCTTGTGCGGCCGATCCCGGTCTGCGCTGGCCGACGCGAGTCGGCAAGGCATTTGACGACATCAGTTTCCGGTTCAGCGGGCATACGTGCACCGCTGTCCGCTTATGACATGAAGGAGCTCGCGACATGGCTGCCGTTTGCGACGTCTGCGCCAAGGGCCCCGGTTTCGGGAAGTCGGTCTCGCACTCGCACCGGCGCACCAACCGTCGCTGGAACCCGAACATCCAGACCGTGCGTGCGCAGGTTGCCCCTGGCAACACCCGCCGGATGAACGTGTGCACCTCCTGCCTGAAGGCGGGCAAGGTCGTCCGCGGCTGATTCTCAGCCCGTACATTCTGCCGACAATGCCCCGGCACCCCGCGTGGGTGATCCGGGGCTTTGTCGTCGATGGGGGTCGCGATGCCTGACTGGCGGATCGAGGCACTGACCGCCGAGCGCGTCACCGCACTCGCCGCCTGCCACATCGCGAGCTGGCGCGAGGCCTACGACGCCCTCGCCCCCGGGCATGTGCTCGCCGGATTCGACCTCGAACGCTCCGCCGCCACCTGGGAACGCCGCCGCACCGACGGGACCCACCGGTTGCCGATCGCGCTGGCCGGTGACCGGCTGATCGGTTTCGCCGCCGCGACCGACACCGAACTGGAAGCCCTCTACGTCCGCGCCGCCTGGCACGGCACCGGCGTCGCCGACGCCCTGATCGACATCGCGGCCCCGGGCTCACCGTGCACGCTGTGGGTGTTCGACGACTATCCACGCGCCCACGCCTTCTACCGCAGGCGCGGCTTCGCCGACACCGGCGTCCGCCGGGTCGACCCCTTCACCCTGCTGCCCGAACAGTTGTGGCGCCGCGGCCCTCGCTAGGGTGACGCCATGAGTACCACCGAACCGGTCACCGCCGTCACCCTCGTCGACGGCGTGCTGCAGCTGACGATCGCCACCGCCGCGGCGGGCACCTCGATGAATTTCGACCTGATCAATCAGGGCACCGAAGCTCTGCGCTCGCTCGATTCCGAGGTCGGCGCGGTGCTGCTGACCGGTGCGGGCGCCAATTTCTGCGCGGGCGGCAACGTCCATCACTTCGCCGGTGCCGACGACCGCGGCGCCTACCTGTACAAGCTGGCCGACGAGCTGCACGAGTTCGTGCGCGCCCTGGCCGCGACCCCCGTCCCGGTCGTCGCCTCGGTGCACGGCTGGGCCGCAGGCGCCGGCATGAGCCTGGTGTGCGGCGCCGACATCGCCATCGGTGGCCCGTCGACCAAGCTGCGCCCCGCCTACCCTGGCATCGGCCTGAGCCCCGACGGCGGCATGTCCTGGCTGCTGCCCCGCATCGTGGGCGCGAGCCGCGCCAGGGAGATCCTGCTCACCGACGCTGTGATCGGCGCCGAGGAGGCCGTGCGCCTGGGCATCCTGAGCCGCACCGTCGCCGACGACGAGGTCCGCGCCGAGGCCCTGCGCGTCGCCCAGAGTTTCGTCGCCGGCCCCCGCGCCACCTACTCGGCCATGAAAAAGCTGCTGGCCCAATCGCCGACGGCGACCCTGGACCAGCAGCTCGATGCCGAACGCGACAGCATCGCCGCCGCCGCGAACAACAGCACCGGCCGCGAAGGCGTCGACGCCTTCGTTGCCAAGCGCAAGCCCGATTACCTCGGGCTGAACTGAATCAGCCTCAGCAGGCTGCGCCGAGGGCGCTGAAGGTGTTCTGCAGCAGGCAGGTCACCTTCGCGTTCACGCCGGCGGAGATGGTGGAGGTGCCGGTGGAGGTCCATTCCTCACCGATCTGGCTGGTGGCCACCGGCGCGGCCTGCTCGTCGTAGGGCTCGAGCGCCAGTCCGGCGGCGTTGGCCGAGGCGGCGCCCGCGGTGAGGGCGGCGGCGACGGCGGCGGTCGCGACGGCAGCGCGAACGGTCGTGATGTGCATGCGGTTGTGCTCCTTCATCATTTTCTTCTGGTGCGGGCGACGCCCCGGGTCAGGGCAGCCGCCAATCGACTGGTTCGGCGCCGAGTTCGTCGAGCAGTTCGTTGACCCGGGAGAAGGGTCGCGAACCGAAGAATCCCCGCGAAGCCGACAGCGGTGAGGGGTGGGCCGATTCGATATAGGGGATCTCGGCCTCGGTGAGGGTGGGTTTGAGCGAGCCCGCGTCGCGGCCCCACAGCACGGCGACCAGCGGTTCGTCCCGGGCGACCAGCGCGCGGATGGCCTGCTCGGTGACCGCTTCCCAGCCCTTGCCACGATGCGAGGCCGGGGTGCCGGGGGTGACGGTGAGCACCCGGTTCAGCAGCAGCACACCCTGATCCGACCACGGGCTCAGGTCACCGCAGCTCGGCGTATCGAAGCCGAGGTCCTTGCTGTACTCGGCGAAGATGTTGGACAGACTGCGCGGCACCGGCGAAACATCAGGCGCGACAGAGAAACTCAGGCCCATGGCGTGGCCGGGCGTCGGGTAGGGATCCTGGCCGACGATCAGCACGCGCACCGCGTCGAACGGGCGCCGGAACGCGCGCAGCACGTTCTCCCCGGCCGGTAGATAGCCGCGGCCCGCGGCGTTCTCCGCGCGCAGGAATTCGCCCATCTCGCTGATCCGGTCGGCGACCGGTTCCAGTGCCCGGGCCCAGCCCGGATCGATGATGTCCGACAGTGGTTTGGCACCCATGACCGCACAACCTATCGTTTCCGGCCGGTGGGTGTGGCGTCCGCCCCACGGAACGATTCCCAGCCGGTGCCGCCGGTGGGCCGCGCACCGTCCACGGTGACGCCGCTGCCTGCGGTGACGACCCCGATCGGCCGCCAGCCGGGCGGCAGCGCCGTGCCGGCGGGCCAGGTTCCCGCGAAGGCGTGGTCCTCGCCGCCAGCCAGAATCCATTGCGCCGCATCGGCATCGAGCAGGCGGGCGAGCGCGGTCAGTTCGGGATCGGCCAGCGCCGTGCTGTGCACGTCGACGGCGACCCCGGAGGCTTCGGCGAGATGACCCAGGTCGGCGAGCAAACCGTCGGAGACATCGGTGAGCGCGTTCGGGATCACACCACCGGCCGTGTCCAGCACGGCCGCGTACGGCGGCTGCGGAACCCGATGTGCCGCAAGGGCATGCGCGAACGCCGGATCGGAAGAGTCCGCGCCGCCGGACAATACGGCGAGGCCCGCAGCGGACCAGCCGAGTTCGCCTGCGACAGCGACGATATCGCCTGCCTCGGCGCCCGCTCGGGTGATCGCCGTCTGCCCACCGAGGTCACCGAACGCGGTCACCGAGACGACCAGCTGCTCGCTGAGCACCAGATCGCCGCCCGCGATCGACCCGCCCGCACGCCCCGCCTCGGCCCACATGCCGTCGGCGATGCCCTCCACCACCGGCACCGGGGTGTCGGCCGGGCAGCCGAGCGCGACCACGAACGCCGTCGGGCGCGCGCCCATGGCCACGATGTCGGCGGCGTTCTGGGCGATGGCCTTGCGGCCGATGTCCTCGGGCGCCGACCAGTCGAGCCGGAAGTGCCTGCCCTCGACGAGCATGTCGGTGCTCACCACGAACCGGCCGTCGGGCGCGGCGACCAGCGCGGCGTCGTCACCGGGTCCGAGCAGAACGTGCGCGGCCTGCTGCCTGCCCGCGTTGATCCGGTCGATCAAGGCGAACTCACCCAGCTCGCGCACCGTCTGCGGACGGCTGTCCTCGCTGATGACCGGCCCCTTCCCACTGTGCTGACGACCGACGAAATCGCCCCGACGGTACCCTTTCGGAGGCGATCGGACACAACGGAAAGGACACCGACGTTATGGCGGCGGATTCGTCGGACTCGACAGCGGCAGGCGATCGGGACGACACGTCCCCGGCCGGAGACGGCTCTGACACCGCGGCCGAGGCCTCGACCGGCAAGTCGACGACCGGCTCGAATGCCGGTTCAGATGCCGATTCGGCGGCGGCCACGCGCGCCGCATCGACCGACACCGGTTCCGCCGAAAGCGACGCGAAGCCGGATGCGAGTGCCGGTGCGAAGCCGGAGGCCGACGCCGACAGCGACGCGAAGCGGGATGCCGACGCAAAGCCGGACGACGATGCCGATGCCGACGCGAAGCCTGACGCCGATGCGGATACGAACGCCGATGCGGATACGAACGCCGATGAGGACGCGGATGCGGATGACGAAGAGGCGTCGACGCCCTACTCCCCCGCGCTGATCGCCACCGCGGTCGCCCTGCCGATCGTCCTGATCGTCGGCGTCCTCGCCGCCGCGTTCATCGCCCTGCGCGCCCCCGTCGAACGCGAACCCCTCGCCCTCGGCCCGGTCCCCGCCCCCGCCGCCGACGGCCCCGCCTGCCTGGCCCTGCTCCCCGCCCTGCCCGCCGACCTCGGCGACTTCACCAAGTCCACCCTCGTCGAACCGGCACCGCCGGCCACCCGCGCCTGGCAGCACCCCGACGGCGGCGAACCGATCGTCCTGCGCTGCGGCCTGGACCGGCCCCTGGAATTCAACCGAGCGTCCACCCTGACCGAGATCAACGGCGTGCAGTGGTTCCAGGTCCGCGACGAGGTCGGCAAGGTCGGCACCTGGTTCGCCGTCGACCGCGAAACCTACATCGCCCTGACCGTCCCCGACGGCTCGGGCACCGGCGCGATCACCACGGTGTCCGACGTCATCACCGCGAATCTGCCCGCCCGCGAACCGAATCCGGGCGAGCTGTAATTCAGCGCAGGCCGGTGCCGCGCGCCACGGCTGTTTCGATCAGCGTCGACACCAGCGCCGGGTAGTCGATCCCGGTCGCTTCCCACATCCGCGGGTACTGCGAGATCGGGGTGAACCCGGGCATGGTGTTGATCTCGTTGATCACCGGGCCGTCCGCGGTGACGAAGAAGTCGACACGCGCCAGCCCCTGGCAGTCCAGTGCGCGGAACGCCGCCACCGACAGCTCGCGGATCTGGTCGGCGACCTCGTCGTCGAGCTTGGCGGGCACGTCGAATTCGCACACGTCGTCGAGGTACTTGGTCGCGAAGTCGTAGAACTCGGGCGCGGCGGCATCGGCGTCGGGCATCCGGATCTCGGAGACCACGCTGGCCCGCACCTGCCCGTCGGCGAATTCCAGCACGCCGCACTCGACTTCCCTGCCGACGATGCCCGCTTCGACGATCACCTTCGGATCGTGCTCGCGCGCCGCGGCGATCGCGGCGTCGAGATCGGCCCAGTCGGTGATCTTGGTGATGCCTATCGAGGACCCACCGCGCGCGGGCTTCACGAACGCGGGCAGTCCGATCCGGGCCCGCTCCGCCTCGGTCAGCGTCGCGGTGCCGGGCCGCAGCACGACCTGCACGCCGACCGGCAGCCCCTCGGCCGCCAGCAATTTCTTGGTGAACTCCTTGTCCATGCCCGCGGCACTGGCCAGCACGCCCGCCCCCACGTAGGGGACGCCGGCTAACTCGAGCATGCCCTGTAAGGTCCCGTCCTCACCGAACGGACCGTGCAGGATCGGGAACACCACGTCGACCCGGCCCAGCGCGGCCGAGGGATCGTCGAGCGCCACCAGCGCACCGGCACGGCTCGGATCGGCGGCCAGGGTGAGCGCGGTGCCCGCCGCGTCGACCGCGGGCAGCGCACCGTGGCTGAGCGCGAGTTCGCCGATGCCGTCGGCGAGCACCCAGCCGCCGTCGGCGGTGATGCCGATCGGCACCACCTCGTAGCGCTCTGGATCGAGGTTGCGCAGCACACTGCTGGCCGACACACACGAGACGGCGTGCTCGCTGCTGCGCCCGCCGAACACCACGGCCACCCTGATCCGGTTCGTCATGAACGTCACCGTAACCGTTTGCCCGTTTCGTGGCGCTATCGCCCTACTCGGGTTTGATCCGCCTGCCGAGCAAACTGTCGACCGCCTCGCTCACCGAAAGTCCCTCGTGGCACACCCGGTGCACGGCGTCGGTCAGCGGCATCTCCACCTGATGCGCGGCGGCCAGCGCCCGCACCGATGTGCACGACTTCACACCTTCGGCGACCTGCCCATTGGTCGCTTCCTGCGCGGCCTGCATCGACCCGCCCGCGCCGAGCACATGCCCGAAGGACCGGTTGCGCGACAGCGGCGAGGTGCAGGTAGCCACGAGATCGCCGACACCGGCGAGCCCGGCCAGGGTGACCGGCTGCGCCCCGAGCGCGACCCCGAGCCGGATGACCTCGGCCAGCCCGCGGGTGATCAGGCTGGCGACGGTGTTGTCGCCCAGCCCCATCCCCGAGGCGATGCCACAGGCCAGCGCGATGACGTTCTTGCACGCGCCCCCGATCTCGCAGCCGATCACATCGGTATTCGTGTACGGCCGGAAATACCCGGTGGCGCAGGCCCGCTGCGCCACCCCGGCACGCTCGGTGTCGGTGCACGCGATCACCGTCGCCGCGGGCTGACGTTGCGCGATCTCACCGGCCAGGTTCGGCCCCGACAGCACCGCGATGCGTCCCGGCTCGGCCCCGGTCACCTCCGCGATCACCTGACTCATCCGCAGCAGCGTGCCGGTCTCGATGCCCTTGGCGAGGCTGAGCAGGGTGGCGTCGGGGTCGATATCGCCCTTCCACCGGTCCAGATTCGCGCGCAGCGACTGCGACGGCACGGCGAGCACGACCAGGTCGGCGCCGTCGAGCGCGGCCAGGTGATCGTCGGTGGCGCGCACCGGCGGCAACTGCACGCCGGGCAGGTAGAACGGATTGCGGTGCTCGGTGTCGAGCGCCTGCGCCACCTCAGCTCGTCTGGCCCAGATCGTGACATCGGTCCCCGCCTCTGCCAACACCTTCGCGAACGCGGTGCCCCACGACCCCGCACCCATAACCGCCGCCCTCGTCATCAGCTCAATATGCCATGGAAGGATTGACGCCATGCGTCCGCACACCGTGCACGCCGTGATGGCGGTCAAGCACATCGATCGGGCCAAGAGCAGGCTGGCCGACGTGCTGACTCCCGAGCAGCGCGGGCAGCTCGTGCTGGCCATGTTCGCCGACACCGTCGCGGCGACGACCGCCGTGCCCGAGGTGTTGTCGCTGACCGTCGTCACGCCCGACCCACTCGTGGCCGTGCGCGCCCGCGAGCTCGGCGCGCACGTGCTCGACGAGCCGGCGGGCGCGGACGATCCACTCAACACGGCGCTGGCCGCGGGCGCCGCCGACGTGCGCGACCGGCACGGCCCCGCCCATCTGCTGGCGCTGCAAGCCGACCTCCCGGCCTTGCGCCCGGCCGAACTCGCCGACCTGCTCACCGTCGCGCCCGACGGAATCCGCTCGGTCGTGATCGATCACACCGGCACCGGCACCGCCGCATTACTCGTCCGCGACACCACCGCCGCACTGGATCCGCGTTTCGGCGCCGACTCCGCCCGCGCCCACCGCGACGGCGGCGCACACCCCCTCTCCGGGCACTGGCCCGGCCTGCGCTGCGACGTCGACACCCCCGCCGACCTCGATACCGTCCGCACGCTCGGGGTCGGCCCGCACACCGCGCTCACGCTCGGCGAATTCGGGCTGCCCGCAAGGATCGGTGACCCCGTTCGCACCGTGTGCTAGCCGATCGCCGCTCTCGGTCGTACCGGGCGGTGTCATGCTGCGGACTACCCGGTACCTAGGGGATGATTGATGCGTGAGCGACACGGAAACCATCAAGCAGCAGCCCCCGATTTCCCCGCCACCTGCGGCCGCCATCGCCTCGGGCGGTGACATCACGTCGCAGCGATTGCCCCGGGATCGCTATCTCAACCGCGAACTGAGCTGGCTCGACTTCAACGCCCGGGTGCTCGCCCTCGCCGAGGACGCCTCCCTGCCGCTGCTCGAACGCGCCAAGTTCCTGGCGATTTTCGCCTCGAACCTCGACGAGTTCTACATGGTCCGGGTCGCCGGGCTCAAGCGCCGCGCCGAGACCGGTCTGTCGGTGCGCTCCGCCGACGGCCGCTCACCGTCGGAACAGCTGGAGATGATCACCGCGCGCGCCCAGGAACTCGCCGTGCGCCACGCCAATGTTTTCCTCGACGACGTCGATCCGGCGCTGGCCACCGAGGGCATCGACCTCATCGGCTGGGCCGATCTCGACGACGATGAGCGGCACCGCCTTTCGGGCTACTTCACCGACCAGGTGTTCCCCGTGCTCACCCCGCTGGCCGTCGATCCGGCGCACCCGTTCCCCTACATCTCCGGCCTGAGCCTCAACCTCGCCGTGACGGTGAAGGACGCGGGCACCGGCGGTGAACATTTCGCCCGCGTGAAGGTGCCCGACAATGTCGACCGGTTCGTCCGTGTCCGGCGCACCGCGGCGCCGTCGGCGATCGCGGCGTTCCTGCCGATGGAAGACCTCATCGCCGCGCACCTGGATCTGCTGTTCCCGGGTCTGACCGTGGTGGAGACGCATTCGTTCCGGATCACCCGCAACGCCGACTTCGAGGTCGACGAGGACCGCGACGAAGACCTGCTGCAGGCGATGGAACGCGAACTCGCCCGCCGCCGCTTCGGCAAGCCGGTGCGGCTCGAGGTCTCCGACGACATGACCGAGCACATGCTGGAGTTGCTACTACGTGAGCTCGAGGTCGACCCCGCCGACGTCATCCAGGTACCCGGACTGCTCGACCTGTCCTGCCTCTGGCAGGTCTACGGCGTCGACCGTCCCGATCTCAAGGACGCGCCGTATGTCCCGGCCACCCCGGCGGCCTTCGGCGAGCGCGAGACTCCGCGCAATGTCTTCGCCGCGCTGCGCGAGGGCGACGTGCTGGTGCACCACCCCTACGACTCGTTCTCCACCAGCGTGCAGCGCTTCATCGAGCAGGCCGCGGCCGACCCGCAGGTGCTCGCGATCAAGCAGACGCTGTACCGCACCTCCGGTGACTCGCCCATCATCAACGCGCTGATCGAGGCCGCCGAGGCGGGCAAGCAGGTCGTCGCGCTGGTCGAGATCAAGGCCCGCTTCGACGAGCAGGCCAACATCAAATGGGCGCGCGCGCTGGAGCAGGCGGGCGTGCACGTGGTCTACGGCCTCATCGGCCTCAAGACCCACTGCAAGACCTGCCTGGTGGTGCGCCGCGAGGGCTCGACCATCCGCCGCTACTGCCACATCGGCACCGGCAACTACAACCCGAAGACCGCGCGCCTGTACGAGGACGTCGGATTGTTCACGGCCGCACCGGAAATCGGCGCCGACCTGACCGACCTGTTCAATTCGCTGACCGGTTACTCCCGCAAGGAGGACTACCGCAATCTGATGGTCGCCCCGCTCGGCGTGCGGGCGGGCATCATCGAGCGGATCGACCGTGAGATCGAACTGGCCAGGGAGGGATTCGACGCGCGGATCCGGATCAAGGCCAACGCGATCGTCGACGAGCAGATCATCGACGCGCTGTACCGGGCGTCCCAGGCCGGGGTTCCGGTGCAGATCGTGGTGCGCGGCATCTGCGGCCTGCGTCCCGGCGTACCGGGCCTGAGCGAGAACATCGAGGTGCGCTCGATCCTGGGCCGCTTCCTCGAACACTCCCGGGTGATCGAGTTCGGCGCGCAGGAACAGACCTGGATCGGCAGCGCCGACATGATGCACCGCAACCTCGACCGCCGCGTCGAGGTCATGGTGCAGGTGAAGGATCCGCGCCTGATCGAACAACTCGCCATGGTGTTCGATTCGGCGCTGGACCCGATGACCCGCTGCTGGGTGCTCTGCCCCGACGGCACCTGGCAGGCCAGCCCGACCGCGGCCGACACCAGCCAGGTGCGCGACCACCAGCAGTTCCTCATGCGCCTGCGTCGCCCCGATCAGCCGTGAGCAAGGGCGCACAGAAAGCGATGCGTGATCCCAGGGTGCGGCCCAACATCCATGCCGCGGGCGCGGTCCTGTGGCGCACCGGCGCCGCGGGGCCCGAGATCGCCGTGATCCACCGGCCCAAGTACGGCGACTGGTCGCTGCCCAAGGGCAAGCTCGACCCCGGCGAGACCCCGATCGTCGCCGCGGTCCGCGAGGTCGGCGAGGAAACCGGCCTGCCGAGCACGCTCGGGCGCTATCTCGGGCACGTCACCTATCCGATCCCCGGCCACCGTCAGCTCAAGCGGGTCGACTACTGGGCCGCCGAGGCCGCGGCGGGCGAGTTCGCCGTCAACGCCGAAGTCGACCAGCTGCGCTGGTTCCCGCTCGACCAGGTGATGGATCAGCTCTCGTATCCGATGGACCGTCAGGTCGTGCGGATGTTCGCCCGGCTGCCCGCGACGACGAGCACGGTGCTGCTGGTGCGCCACGGCAAGGCGGGCAAGCGCGCGCGCTTCGACGGACCCGACGAGTTGCGCCCGCTCGAGCCCGCGGGCGAGCAGCAGGCGAAGGCATTGACGCCGAATCTGCTGGCGTTCGGCGCATCCGAGATCCATTCGGCCGATCCGCTGCGCTGTATCCAAACCGTGACACCGTTGGCGGAACAGTTGAACGCCGAAATCAATTGCGAGCCAATGTTTTCCGAGCAAGGTTACGATTCAGCGAAAAGCGCGGCGCGGCAACGATTTCTGTCTTTGGTAACAGATCGGGGTGTCCCGGTGGTGTGCAGTCAAGGCGGGGTGATTCCCGATCTGGTGCAGTGGCTCGCGCAGCGCAGCGAGCTCACGCTGCCGCCTGCCCGCAATCGCAAGGGCAGCGTCTGGGCATTGTCGTTCGTCGAGGACCGATTGGTCGCCGCGGACCATATGGACCGATCGCTGTCGACGGGCATCGTCACCGCCTGAGCACCGCCCGAGTGCCCTCGAACAGCCGAAACGGCCCCGGTTTCCCGGGGCCGTTCTCGGTCCAGTGGTGGGTGATGCGGCTTACGTGCACATTCCCCGACCCGATCCCGCTGCGGCGGGATCAACGAGCACGACGGGTGGCTGTCTTCTTCGCAGCAGTCTTCTTCGCGGGGGCCTTCTTGGCGGCCGTGGTCTTGGCGGCGGTGGTCTTCTTGGCCGCCGTGACCTTCTTCGCGGGCGCCTTCTTGGCCGCGGTCACTTTCTTTGCCGCCGTGGTCTTCTTGGCGGCGGTGGTCTTCTTGGCCGCCGTCGTGGTCTTCTTGGCGGCGGGTGCCTTGGTGGCCGCCTTACGGGCGGTGGTCTTGGCCGGACCCTTCGACGGCGTCGCCTTCTTGGCGGCGGTCTTCTTGGCCGCCGTCTTCTTGGCTGCCGCCTTCTTCGCCGCCACCGGGGCGTTCACGCCACGCTTGACGGCGGGGCCCGACGCGGCCAGCTTCTGCTTGCCCGCGATCACCGCCTTGAACTGAGCGCCCGGCCGGAAGGCAGGCACCGAAGTCGCCTTCACCTTCACGGTTTCACCGGTACGCGGGTTACGGGCAACCCTGGGGGCACGCTTGCGCTGTTCGAACACACCGAAACCGGTGATGGTGACGCTCTGACCTTTGTGCACGGCACGGACGATGGTGTCGACCACGTTCTCGACAGCCGCGGTAGCCGTGCGCCTGTCCGTACCCAACTTTTCGGTCAGAACGTCGATCAGTTCCGCCTTGTTCATTGAATCCTCCGCAGACTAATGGCCCGTCGTCGGACCGACTAGGTACCACGGTAAACCCAGTTTGAGCAAGAGTCTATGTGCCACGCCAAAATTCATGTGGTTTAGCACACGTCCAGCTACCGCCCCCAGGGGATGCGCCGCCAATCGCCGGTGGTGATTACGCTTGCGAAATAGGCTCCGGCAGCGTCACGGGTTTCCATGACGGCCTTCCCTTTTCGAAGTCGCCGATGACGTCGGCCTGGCGCAGGGTCAGTCCGATGTCGTCCAAACCCTCCAGCAGACGCCACCGGGTGTAGTCGTCAATATCGAACGGCAACACGACGGTTCCCGCCGTCACGGTGCGCGTGGTCAGGTCGACAACCAATTCCAGGCCGGGCTGTTCCTCGATCAGCTTCCACAGCATTTCGACATCGTTCTGTGACATCTGCGCGGCCAACAGGCCACCCTTGCCCGCATTCCCACGGAAGATGTCGGCGAAACGCGACGAGATGACCACCCGAAAGCCGTAGTCCGACAGCGCCCACACCGCGTGCTCACGCGAGGAACCGGTGCCGAAATCCGGTCCGGCCACCAGAACACTGCCCTGACGGTAGGGCTCGGTGTTCAGAATGAAGTCAGGATCGGCCCGCCAACCGGCGAACAGACCGTCCTCGAAACCCGTTCGGGTCACCCGCTTCAGGTAAACGGCGGGGATGATCTGGTCGGTGTCGACATTGGACCGGCGCAGCGGGACCCCGATGCCTTTGTGAACAGTGAAGGCTTCCATAACGATTCTCCTTCGATCGTGGTGGTCGGGGCGCTCAGGCCAGATCGGCGGGCGAGGACAGGGTTCCGCGGACCGCGGTGGCGGCGGCGACCAGCGGCGAGACCAGGTGGGTACGGCCACC
>NZ_JBHXMY010000108.1:0-5954 GCF_042720195.1 Nocardia sp. NPDC058497
CTCGGTAGCCACGCTGAGCGACCGGCTGACCGCGGCCGGCTACCTGCCGTCCCTCGATATCGCGACCGCGGTCTTCCTGGCCGACCACCTCGGCAAACCCCTGCTGATCGAGGGCCCGGCCGGCGTCGGCAAGACCGAGCTGGCCAAGGCCGTCGCCGCGGCGGTGTCGGCCGAGCTCATCCGGCTGCAGTGCTACGAAGGCATCGACGAGGCCCGCGCGCTCTACGAGTGGAATCACGCCAAACAGCTGCTCCGCATCACCGCCACGTCGGGGGAGACCTGGGAAGGCACCCGCGACCACGTCTTCACCGAGGAGTTCCTGCTCGCCCGGCCCCTGCTGGCCGCCATCCGCAATCCCGATCCGACGGTGCTGCTGATCGACGAGCTCGACAAGGCCGATGTGGAGCTGGAGGGCCTGCTGCTCGAGGTGCTCGGCGACTTCCAGGTGAGCATCCCCGAGCTCGGCACGGTCACCGCCGTCCGCAAGCCCTTCGTCATCCTCACCTCCAACGCCAACCGCGACCTGTCCGAAGCGCTGAAGCGCCGCTGCCTGTTCCTGCACATCGACTATCCGACCGCGGAACTGGAGAAGGCGATCGTCCGGCTGAAGGTGCCGGAGCTCGATGCCGCGCTGGCCGAACCGGTGGTGACGACGGTGAGCGCGCTGCGTCAGCTGTCGCTGCGCAAGGCGCCCTCGATCGCCGAAACCGTGGACTGGGCAAAGACTTTGGTCGCCCTCGGCACGCGCACTCTGACTGCCGGGGCGGTTCGCTCGACACTCGGCGTGCTACTGAAGTACCAGTCCGACCATCGCGTGGCGATCGAACGGCTCGGTCTCGACGATCAGGCCGATGGTGGCGCGCCCCGATGACCGGTCCGACGACCGATCGGCTGGTCGGTTTCGTAGGTCTGCTGCGCGAACACGGAATTCACGCGGGTCCTAGCGAGACCGTCGACGCGGCGGCCACGATCGTCGCCCTCGGCACCGCGGACTCCCGTGTGCTGCGCTCGGGCCTGGCCGCCTGTCTGCTACGCCGCAACGGTCAGCGCAAGGTTTTCGACCAGCTCTTCGACCTCTACTTCCTCGACGCCGCCCGTCCGATCACCGTGTCGAGCGAGGATGCCGCCGACCCGCTCCGCGAGCGGGTCATCGCCGCCCTCATCCAGGGCGCCGACACCGCCGAACTCGCCAGGGAAGCGCTCAATACCTTCGGCGCCTACGGCGGCGCGGGGGAGAGTGCGGGCCGGGTCACCTCGGCATCGGGCGCAGGCTGGTCGTCCTATCTGACGATGAAATCGCTGCGCCCGGACGAGATCTCCGAGCAGGTCGCGCAAACCATGGGCGGGACAGGTCAATTCGATTCGGCGGTCCACACGATCGAGGCGCGCCGCCGGGTCGAGCAGTTCCGGGCCGCCGTGCAGGCCGAAGCCCGCCTGCGCTCGGCGCAACTGCGCGGCACCGACTACATCGCTCGTCGCGGCGTCGAATCCGGCGCTGACAGTGCCGATTTCCTCGGCGCGCGCGAACAGGACCTCGCCGAGATGCGCCGCCTGGTGCACCCGCTGGCCCGCAAACTCGCCACCCGGTTGGCGGTCCGTCGCAAGAAGGCCGTGCGCGGGCAGATCGACCTGCGCCGCACCCTGCGCCGCTCGATGGCCACCGGTGGCGTCCCGATCGATCCCGTGCTGCGTGCCCGCCGCCACGGTCGGCCGGATCTGGTTGTGCTGGCTGATGTCTCGGGCTCGGTGACCGGTTTCGCCGAGTTCACCCTGCAACTGGTGCAGGCCCTGCAGGACCAGTTCAGCAAGGTCCGCAGCTTCGGCTTCGTCGACACCTGCGCCGAGATCACCGACTACTTCAACCCTGGCGAACCGCCGGCGCCCGGTTTCGCGCAGAACATCGTCCGCGAGGCGGGTGTGGCGCGCTTCGGTTCCAGCAACTACGGCGAGGCACTCCAGGGTTTCGTCGACCACTACCTCGACGCCCTGGGTCCGCGTACCTGCGTGCTGATCCTCGGTGACGCCCGCACCAACCGCACGGACCCGAATCTCGCTGCGCTGGAAGCGATGACCGAACGGGCCAAGGCCGTCTACTGGCTCAATCCGGAGCCGTCGAGATCGTGGAACACCGGCGATTCAGCGGCGTCGACCTATGCCGAAGTCGTCACCATGCACGAGTGTCGCAACGTCGCCCAGCTCGCCGTAGTGATCGGTCGCCTGCTACCTGCGTGACGGGGCCCTCGGCCCACCACCGTGCCGACAGATACGGCGGCCCGGCACCGGGTGGCGAACCACCCGGTACGCCCACATTATCGCGGGCTGAGCCGCACCACCGCGTACTCGTGATCGCTCTTGGCCTGGTACTTCCCGTACCGCGGCTGCGCGGTGGTGATCGACTCCCAGGCCCTGGCCCGCTCCTTGCCGGTGAGCACTCGCGGCGTCACCGGCAGCGCTGCCTCACCGGGCAATTCGATGCTCGCCTGCTCGGGATGTCCCATGAGGTTGAGGTGCCAGTCAGGATGTCCGTTCTTCCCACCCGACGCCACGAGCAGCCAGGACCCGTCACCGCCGGCGAACCACGAGATCGGGGTCTGCCTCGGCTCGCCGCTGCGGCGCCCGACGGTGTTGAGGATCAGCACGTCCATCCCCATGAAGGTGCCGTTGCCGCCGCGGATCTTGCGGTTCATCCTGGCGTTCATCTTGTGCTGCATCCACCGGGAGAATCCCCCGTGCGAGCTCTTGGTCTTGCCGGACGGCTGGTTCGTGGTCATCGGAAGGTCCTTTCGATTGGCTGGGTGCGGGGGACTCAGCCCCAGGCGCCCGCGATCTGGCGGGTGGTGGCATTGAGCCGGTTGAACATGTTGGTGACGCCGATCATCAGCACGATCGAGGCGAGCTGCTTCTCGTCGAAGTAGCTGGCGGCCGCGTCCCAGATCTCGTCGGTGACGGCATTGGAACGGTCGGCCAAGCGGGTCGCGGCCTCGGCCAGTTCGAGGGCGGCGCGCTCCTCGTCGGTGAAGTACGGGGTCTCCCGCCAGGCCACGACCGTGGCGAGCCGCTCCTCACTGACACCGGCTTTGCGAGCGGTCTTGGTGCCGGCGTCGACGCAGGAGCTGCAGTTGTTGATCTGGCTTACCCGCAGGTGCACCAGCTCCAGGATCTCGCCGTCGACGCCGCCGGTCTGCACGGCCTTGAGCACCTGCTGGATCGGGCCCATCGCGTCGGTGAGGACCATGGCCGGGTTCTGCATCCGAGACTGCATGATGTTCTCCTTGTTTCCCGTTGTTCTCCGCTGCTTGCGGTGTGACTCAATAACAGCCCGTCGTGCGCCGGAACACGATGGCTGTGGGACACTGTGGGACAGTGGAAAACGGTCCTGACCTCCCGATTGTCATCGGGAAACTTCCTGATCCGGGCCGGGACAACAGAGCGGGAAACGGTGGTTGTGCAACAGCAGACGGCAAGGGCCTACCCACAGGACGAACTCGCCGCGCGCCTGCGCCTGATTCAGGAATTGTCCGGCCGCGGCGTACGCGCACTGGCCCGCGACACCGGCCTGAGTTCCTCGTCGCTGTCGCGCTATCTCAGCGGACAGACGGTGCCGCCATGGCCCGCCGTGCTGGAACTGTGCCGCCTGGTCAAACGCGATCCGCGCCCGCTGCGCCCGCTGTGGGAGCGCGCCAACAATCCGCTGCCCGCGCCGCCGAAGACGAGCCGCCAGGTCGCCCCGCCGAGCCCGCCCGCCGACGCCCCACCGCCGCCGCGCAACGACCTGCCTCGCGACGTCTCCGACTTCACCGGCCGCGAACAGGCACTGGCCGACGTCCTCGCCGCCGTCCGGTCCGACCGGGTGGTCGCCATCGACGGTATGGCCGGTGTCGGCAAGACGTCCCTGGCCGTGCACGCCGCCCACCAGCTGACCGCCGAATACCCCGACGCCCAGCTCTATCTCGACCTGCACGGTTTCACCGACGGCCGCCAGCCGCTCGACCCCGACGCCGCGATCCGCGCCCTGCTGGCCGCGCTGCAGGTGCCCTCGGAGAAGGTCCCGCAGGACGGCGGGGTCGAACTGCGGGCGGCGTGCTGGCGTTCGGAGCTGGCCCGGCTACGCGCGGTGGTCGTCCTCGACAATGTCGCCGATGCCGCCCAGGTCAGCCATCTGCTGCCGGGAGCTGGGGAGTCGGTCGCCATCATCACCAGCCGTAATCGGCTGCTCGAGCTCGACGAGGTGCCACCGGTGACCCTCGACGTGCTCACCCCGGAGGAGAGCGCGGAGCTGCTGGTCAGGGCCAGCGGCGATGCGCGCGGACCCGACGGCAGGCTCGCCCGGGAACCCGAACAGGCCGCCGAGGTGCTGCGGCTGTGCGGCAATCTGCCGCTGGCCTTGCGCCTGGCCGCGGCCCGGCTGCGGCACCGTCCGGGCTGGTCGGTCGGCATCCTGGTGGAGCGAATGGCCGAGGGGGCCACCGAGTTCGACACCGCCTTCGGCATGTCGGTGCGCCAGCTCAACCGCGATCAGCGCCGCCTGTTCCGGCTGCTCGGCCTGATCCCCGGATCCACCTTCACCGACTATGTCGCCGCGGCGGTGGCCGACGTGCCGCTGCGCAGCGCGCGCACGATGCTCGAGGATCTGCTCGACGCCCACCTGGTCCAGCAGCCCGCCGAGGGCCGCTACCGCCTCCACGACCTGGTCCGCCAGCACGCCCGCAACGCCACCTTCGAACACGACACCGACGCCGACCGTCACCGCGCCCTGCACCGGATCCTCGACTACTACGTGCACACCGCGGCCGCCGCCGACGCCGCGATGCCGTTCCTGTCGCCGACCCGCCCCGTGTCGGCAGGCTCGCCGCCGGCCGATCTACCGCACTTCCCCGGCCGCGACCCCGCGTTCTTCTGGTTCGTCACCGAATACACCAACCTGATGGCGGTGTTCTACGCGGCCGTCGAGGTCGGCGCGAACGTCCACGTGTGCGAGCTGCCGCGCTTCCTGCGCACCTTCTTCGCCCGGCGTTGCGGCACAACGCATCTCAACGCCCTGTTCGAACAGTCCCTGACGGCCGCCGAGCATCTGGGTGACCCACGCCAGCTCGCCGAAGCGCACAGCGACCTGGGTTTCGCCCGCTACAACGCGGGCCGCATGGCCGAGGCGGCCGCCGCCTACGCCGCGGCGGCACCGCTCATCGCGGCGGCCGGCGACCCACTGCCCCGCGCCGAGCTGACCATGCGCTGCGCCCACTTGCGCTGGGACGAAGGCGATACCGAGGAACCACTCGAACTGTTCCGCCAGGCCCGCGACCTCTACGCGACCAGCGGCTGCCCGACGAGTGCCGCCGACGCCATCGCCAGCGAAGCCTGGGCCATGCTGCAGCTGGGCCACCGTGAGCAAGCCGCGCAGCTGGCCCGCGAAGCCCTCGACATCCCCGTCGACGACCCGTCGTGGCCGCCGTCGCTACAGGCCCAGATCACCCTCGGCGTCGCCATCGCCGCCGACGAACCGGACGAGGCGCTCGAACACCTGAGCACCGCGCTGGCGCTGGCCCGCGCGGACGGCCACAAACACAACGAAGCCTGGTGCCTGAACTGCCAGGGCGTCGCGCTGCGCCGGATGGGCCGCTACGACGAGGCCCTCGCCAGCCACCGCGAGGCGTTCGCCCTGCTCGACGCTCTCTTCGAGGAGCACTGGAAGATCCACTTCCTCCACGGATACGCCGAAACCTGCCGCCTGGCCGGACTTCCCGACGAAGCGCTGCGCCTGCACCGCCAAACCCTGGAGCTGGCACCGAAACTCGGCTACCGCCTCGAAGAAGCGCTGGCGCACCAGGGCATTGCCGAGGTACTCGAGCCGACCGACCCGGACGCGGGGGGGGCCGGCGCCGCGGCCGCCGCCCGCCCCCCCCGCGCCGGCCAGGCCCCCCCGCGCCCGCGCCCGCGCTCCGACCCCGCGCTCTGGC
>NZ_JBHXMY010000108.1:5964-13675 GCF_042720195.1 Nocardia sp. NPDC058497
AGTGTTTTTTTGTGGTGTGGGGGGTTTGGTTTTTTTTTAAAGCGCAGGGTTTGGGCGGTGTTACGCGCGCCCCCCCCCCGGCCGCCCCCGCCCCCCCCCGGGGGGGCGCCCCAGGCCATCCATGCCGAGCTCAGCCCATCGACTTCGCTCCATCCAGCGATTCCCGAATGATGTCGGCGTGGCCGGAGTGCTGCGCGGTCTCGGTCATGATGTGCAGGAAGACCCGGCGGGCACTCCAGCGTTCGCCGGGCTCGAACCAGGGCGCCTTCGGCAGCGGCTGAGTCACATTCAGGTCGGGGAGCGTGCGCACCAGCTCGTCGGTCCGGGCCGCGACCTGCTCGTACTCGGCGAGCACGCCGGCCAGGGTCTCACCCGGCAGCATCCGGAAGATGTCGCCCCACGCGGCGATCTCCTCCTCGCTCATCGACTCGAAATCGGGGCCTTCGTCGGGCCCGTCGACGATGAACTTCGCCCAGTTCGCTTCCACCGCCGCCACATGCTTGATCAGTCCGCCCAGGCACAGCGCGCTGGCGGTGGTCCGCATCCCAGCCTGCTCGTCGGTCAGATCGCGGGTCGTGTGCCGCAGGAAGTACCGGTGCTTGGCGAGCATCTCCAGCAGATCGGTGCGCTCGGCGTCGAGGAGAGTAGGCGTGGTCATGAGCGGATTCCCTTCGTTGTCGGTGTGAAATCCAAGGTAGAACCCATTGCGGCCAGTTTCTGTCCGCAATTGCGGACATAATCGAAAACATGGCCGACACGAGCGCACGCACCCTCCGTCTGCTGTCGCTGCTGCAGACGCACCGCTACTGGCCGGGCACCGAACTGTCCGAGCGCCTCGGCGTTTCGGCCCGCACCCTGCGCCGCGACATCGACCGCCTGCGCGAACTCGGCTACCCCGTGGAGGCCCGCCCCGGCGTCGACGGCGGCTACCAGCTCGCCGCGGGCGCCGCCCTCCCACCCCTGGTCCTAGACGACGACGAAGCCGTCGCCATCACCGTCTGCCTGCAGGCCGGTTCCCAAGGCGCGGGCGACGGCCTGGCCGAACCGTCCATCCGCGCCCTGGCCAAACTCGTCACCGTCCTGCCCACCCGCCTACGCCGCCGCGTCGACGCCCTCCGCGCGATGACCGTCTCCACCGGCTGGAACGCCGTCCCTCTCTCCGACGTCGACCCCGCCGTCCTCACCGACCTGGCCATGACCTGCCGCGGCGAAGAACGCCTCACCTTCACCTACACCGCCGCCGACAGCCGCGCCAGCACCCGCGAAGTAGAACCGCACCGCCTGGTCTCCCTCGGCCGCCGCTGGTACCTGGTCGCCTACGACCTCACCCGCCACGACTGGCGCACCTTCCGCGTAGACCGCCTCACCGACTCCCACACCACCGGAATCCGCTTCCGCCCCCGCGAACTGCCCGCCCCCGACGCCGCAACCTTCGTCCGCGACGGAATAGGCTCCCGCCGAACGGGTTACACCGTCACCGCAGAAATCGAAGCCCCCGCGCTGGATGTCCACTCCCGCGTCGGCCGGTGGTGCATCATCACCGCCCTACCCGACGACCGCTCCCACATCGAGATGACTGTCGACAACTTCGACTGGCCGATCCTGTTGCTGGGCAAGGTAGAAGCGGAGTTCCAGATCCTGGGGCCACCGGAACTTGTTGCGCGACTGGCAGAGTGGGGAGCACGCTTCAGCGCCGCGACATCCCGCGTCTAGCGAGACCCTGCTCGTCATTCCGACATAACGTCGACGGCCTAGCCGATCCGATCGAGGCTGGCGTAGCGCTCGTCCACCGCGACCCGCGCTGTGACGACTCCTCTCAGATCCGTGCCGCGCAGGGATGGTATTCGGGTGAACTGGGCTCGGTGGATCCGGGCGACACCGTCGTGAACGTCACCAGCGCCGCGTACAGACCGACCGCCACGAGCACGATGCCCGCGAAGAGGATCGCCGCCGCCTTCCACCTGGATGCGGTGCGCGCCAATAAAACGATCAGAGCGACCAGCAGCACCGCGGTGCCGATGAGCAGCGCGGCCCCCAGAGAGTTCAGGAGCACTGCTGCACCGGGGACATCGATCGACTCTGCGCATCGAGTAGCGAGCAGCTCGCGCTTCCGGTCGTTCAGAAGTTCGTCCGCGGCGACCAGCGCGACGACCCCACCGCACAAAGCCACTGCCGCGGCACCTGCAATGACCAACGGTCCACGTTTCACTACCAGGTCTCCTTGGGCCGGATGGTGCGCACATTCCGCCGTTGTCCAGCAAGACATCTGGTCCTCCTCGCGTAGTCCCGGTCGGCCCACTCCGACCAGATCCACCGGGCTGCCGCACATCGCCAACCGCGCATCGTGAACACCGCGAGTGGTCCCGCCGCCTGTACTCAGTTACCCCCGCCGCAGCCGAATACACGACTGCCCTGGTAGATGGCGAAAACATGAGAACACTCCGCGGCGGTGTCGCTGAATCCGGCGCCGTCGGCGACAGCTGGTCGCCCTGTACTGGCGAGCCGAGTCATCACCGATTGCGTAGCGCCGCGTCGGCACATTCGCCATCATTGTGGAGTGAATCCCGTTGTGCAGCAAGTACTCACGATGACCGGCGTCCTGCTCGGCGGCGGTACGACTTTCGTTCTGACAACGTGGACGGAGCGGTCTCGGTGGCGGCGCGCGGAGCAGAGCAAGTGGGACGACCGTAGGCTGGTCGCGTACAACGAGTTCGCCCACGCACTCAAGCAGTACGCCTTGATCTCGATGCGATTGTCGGCCGCCCGCGGTTTCCCGAACGCCGGCCAGCCGATCGACCTCGAGGAGGGTCTGCGTGCACTGGTGGAAGCCGACTCGGAGAAGTCGCTGAAGTGGGAGATCGTCCTGCTGCTCGGCTCGCCCGAGGCGGTCGCGGCGGCCCGGCGCTGGAACAAGGCCTCGTGGGAACTCGGCTACGTGGCCATGGGTGCTGACATGGCCCACGACGAGTACGTTCGCAAGTACGAGGAGATGGGCCGCCTGCGCAACGAGTTCTACGAATGCGCCAGGGGCGATCTCGGAGTACGCAGCGGTGAGCTGCCACCTGGCAACAAGGCGTGGCTGCCGCCGGGTGGGCACGTGGGCGACGGCGCATCCGATGGCTCCCGACAACAGCCATCGGAACTTCCTGCGTGATCCGGCGCAACATCTACTCCGGGCTATCCGTGCCGATACCGTTGCATCCGCCGACGCCGGAAGAACAACTGATCGACTGCGACCGGGTCCACCAACGCCGTGATCTCGGCCAACCGACTGTCGTAGTGATGCTCGGTAATGCACCGGTGGAGGTGAGCCCGCCGCTCGGGCCCGAGCCCCGACCACACCGCGCCGAACCGAGCCTGCGCGTCAGGCCCCGCGACGGCAACCAGGTCGAGCAATGCAGGCCAGCAATGGGTTTCCGTTGCCCGTGCGGGTAGCTCGGCCACCGCGGAATCCGACAACGCGGCCAACGCGTAACCGACCACGCTCCGCACAGGCTCATCCATGCGCGACATCAACGTGAACAATCCACGCCAACTCCCCGCGTCGCTGCGGCTGTCCAGCGGCGCGACCAGCCCGACGCCCACCCCCGGATCGTCGAACACAGGATTGCCGACCAGCGTCCACAGCGCGACAGGCGTGAGCTGCCCAGCCAGCGTGAGAAGTTCAGGTACAGCCCCCATCCCGATCGCATTCCTGACCAGGTTGGCCACCTCGACAGGCCGCGCATTGCCGAACAGCACATCGCCCACCCGGCAGATCACATCCGGCGCACACCGCGAAAACACCGACAGCGCAGCATGTTGCAACGCAGGGCGGCCTGACATCACCGCATGCACCATCCGAGGAATCCGCCGATGCGGACCATCGAGCAGCTGCCGGATCACGGAGCTGAGTATGTCGACGTCATAGGAGTAGGCCGCTGAGTGGATCAGCCCCGCATCGTCAGGGACACCCGCCTCCACAGCTGCGATCAACTCCGGTGTGGCGCAGGACAAGAAGGGCCCAGCAGTCACATAATCACACCGCCGCAGCAGCTCGTTCACAATCTCGACGATCGGCCCAGGCGGCGCCACATCCGACAGCTGCTCGATGGCCCGCGGATCCAGATACGGCGCACAGTCCGCCGCATACCTCGGATCGAGCATCGTCAAAGTCTCAGCAGCCTTGACCGGATGCTCCACCCCGACAGACCCGGCTGCCCGCCCGGTAGTCATCGGCGGAACCAGCCTCTGCACCAACGGAATCGAGATCGACAACGGAATGAACGGCACCAACGCGCTGATCCGCCGAAACGTCTCGGTGTGCTGATCGAACAACACCCCCGAAATCTGCTGCTGCAACTCGTGCAGCCGATCGGCCCCCAGATACCGCAGATGCTGCAACCGCTGAGGATGAACATGCAGCGTGCGAGCCAGTAGAATCAGCTGCGCCCGCGTAGTCAAATCAGTCATCTGCCGCCGAACATGATCTTCTTCGTCACCGCACGCAACGGCCGAGGCAACGCCCCGATCATCGAGTCGATCGACTTGTCCAGCGCCGCCGCCTCGAACGTCACCGCCGCCCGCATCAACTCGAACAGATCCCTGGCTTCATCGGCGGGCAAACTCTGTAACGCAGGCAGCGTCGCAGGCACGCCACCTTCACGGTCACTTCGGACAGTCATGTGGCTCCTGAACAACGCGTGGATCTCAACCTCCGAGAATGCCGCCTCCCCCCGCCCCCGACCACAACTTCGCGAATATCTGTGCACAGCAACGAAAACAACGACACAGATACATGTGAACCGACGTTCCACCGATGATGTTCAATGGCCCATGCCTATTGACATCACCCAAGCCGCCAACCCCACCCCCCAATGGCTGGCCACCCAAGTCGGCGCCTCCGCCCTCTGGCGCCCCTCCGAACTACCCCACCGCCTGGAACACCCCGCCTCCCGCACCTTCCTCCTTTGGTCGACATCCCTCCCCTGCGACTGGTTCGACCTGACTGGGCCCCGATCAAGGGACGTGGGAAGCCGACCCGGACAGCAACGTGGCCGTCGCTACGACGCCACCTCGCGTTCGTACTCGTCAACGGTCCGACCACGACGAGACCGCCGCGGGATCTGATTGCGGGGTCCGCTCATCTGTCGACAGAACGTGAATACTGACCCCCGCGTGGCATCTGAAAACTGACCCCCTTGGTCGGTCACCCTGGCTCTCACCGAGTCAGGGAGGACGAAGGGATGCTAGCCGTGGAAGATTGGGCTGAGATTCGTCGTTTGCACCGGTCAGAGGGTGTTCCGATCAAAGCGATCGCCCGGCTGATGGGTGTTTCCCGCAACACCGTGCGCGCCGCGGTGGCCTCTGACAGGCCACCGAAGTATGAGCGGCCGCCCAAAGGCTCGATCGTGGACGCGGTCGAGCCGCAGATCCGTGAGCTGCTGAAGGAGTATCCGACGATGCCGGCGACGGTGATCGCCGAACGGATCGGCTGGACCCGCTCGGTTCGGGTGCTCTCGGGCCGGGTCGCGGACTTGCGGCCGGCGTATCTGCCGCCGGACCCGGTGTCGCGGACGACGTATGTCGCCGGTGAGGTCGCCCAGTGTGATTTCTGGTTCCCGCCGATCGAGCTGCCGGTCGGGTTCGGTCAGGTCCGTGGCCCGAAACAGTTGCCGGTCCTGACCATGGTGTCAGGCTATTCCCGCTGGCTGATGGCGATGCTGATCCCGTCGCGGCATGCAGAAGATCTGTTCGCCGGCTGGTGGACCCACATTCACCGGTTAGGTTCGGTGCCAAGGGTTTTGGTTTGGGATGGTGAAGGAGCGATCGGCCGGTGGCGTGCCGGTCGCAGCGAGCTGACCGCCGAGTGCCAAGCGTTCCGGGGAACGTTAGGTGCAAAGGTGGTCGTCTGCAAGCCCGCCGATCCGGAAGCCAAGGGCATGATCGAGCGAGCCCACGACTATCTGGAACGCTCCTTCCTTCCTGGCCGAATCTTCTCCAGCCCAACCGATTTCAATGCCCAGCTCGGTGACTGGCTGGAGTTGGTGAATGCCCGGCCGCGGCGCGCGCTGGGCTGCGCCCCGACTGATCGGATCACCGCCGACCGCCAAGCGATGCTGGCGTTGCCGCCGGTCGATCCGGAGATCGGGTGGCGGCGATCGGCGCGGCTGCCGCGTGATCATTACATTCGTTTGGATTCCAATGACTATTCGGTGCATCCGTCGGTGATCGGGCGCCGGATCGAGATCGTCGCCGACCTGGACCGGGTCCGCGTGTTCTGCGAGGGCCGGATCGTCGCCGATCACGAGCGGATCTGGGCCTGGCATCAAACCCTGTCCGACCCGAACCATGTCGAGGCGGCGAAAGTGTTGCGGCGGGGCCGGATCGGTGTGTTGCGTCCGGCCCCGGAGCCTGAGGTCGAGCAGCGGTGCCTGACCGATTACGACGCTGCGTTGGGCATCGATATCGAAGGCGGGGTGGCCTGATGCCCGGTCGAACCCGAACCTCCGCGAAAACAGCCGCCACGACAAGGGATTTCGCCGCTGAATTGAACTTCCTGACCCGGGCGTTGAAGGCGCCGTCGCTGCGCGAAGCCGCGCAGCGGCTGCCCGAACGCGCTCGCGCCGAGAACTGGACCCATGAAGAGTTCCTGGTTGCCTGCCTGCAACGAGAGGTGTCCGCGCGCGAGTCCCATGGCGGTGAAGGCCGCATCCGCTGCGCCCGGTTTCCTTACCGGAAGTCTTTGGAGGAGTTCGACTTCAGTCATGCCCGTGGGTTGAAACGAGACGTGATCGCTCACCTGGGGACCCTCGATTTCGTCACCGCGAAAGAGAACGTGGTGTTCCTGGGGCCGCCCGGAACCGGCAAAACACATCTGGCGATCGGGTTGGCGATCCGGGCGTGTCAGGCCGGGCATCGGGTTGCGTTCGCCACCGCCGCCGAATGGGTTGCCCGGCTGGCCGAGGCCCACCACGCGGGTCGGTTGCAGGCTGAGTTGGTCAAGCTCGGCCGTTACCCGCTTCTGGTGGTGGACGAGGTCGGCTATATCCCGTTCGAGAACGAGGCCGCCAACCTGTTCTTCCAGCTCGTCTCGTCCCGCTATGAACGCGCCTCGCTGCTGGTGACCAGCAACAAGGTCTTCGGCCGGTGGGGAGAGGTCTTCGGCGACGAGGTCGTTGCCGCGGCCATGATCGACCGCCTCGTCCACCACGCCGAGGTCATCGCCCTCAAAGGTGACAGCTACCGGCTCAAGGACCGCGACCTCGGCCGCGTCCCTGCCGCCGGCACAACTGAAGACTGAACCATTAACCCGACCGACCGGAGGGGTCAGAATTTCGGTGCCGGGAAGTGTTCAGTATTGGCGTTCCGTTGACATCAATCTCGATCTGCAGGAATTCGACCTGCCGCTGTGGCGGGCCCGTGGTCGCACCGCGCTGGTCTCTACCGCAGCTGATCGTGGACGTACTTCCCGAGCACTGGTGTGTACGGTCTGCGTATGGCTGAAGTGTCTCAATCACGCCGGATCACCAATCTGACCGTCGGCCACCTGGCATGGGGCATGAGTGGCGGTGGACTCTTACTGCTAGCGTTGTCCAGCTTCAACCCCGACAAATGGGCGCCGTTGTCAGCGTTCGTGAGTCAGCTCGGTGGACTGTTGGTGGCGACTGGGCTTGTGACCCTGGCTTGGGAGCAGTGGGGTCGGCGGAACTTCACGACCGAGATCATGGAG
>NZ_JBHXMY010000109.1:0-4556 GCF_042720195.1 Nocardia sp. NPDC058497
GGGGGGGGGGGGGGGGGGGGGGGCGGGGGGGCGCGCCCCCCCCGGGGGGCGTGCAACACCCCCTCCGGCCCATAAAAAAAAACAACCCCCTCCAACCTAATTTTTTCCCGCCCCGGCGGCGGCAGCCGACCAGAGAAGGTGACGATGTCCACAGAACGGCGCGGCCAGATCGTGACTGGCGCAATCGATCTCATCGCGACACGCGGCATCCGCGCACTCACCCACCGCGCGGTCGATACCCAGCTCGAGCTGCCCGCGGGCTCAACGTCCTACTACTTCCGCACCAGGCACGCCCTGATCGAAGGGGTCGCCCACGGCATCACCGCCCGCTCCCGCGCCGACTTCGCTGCCGCACAGCGCGAACCGACGGCCGACATTGCCCGCGACATCGCCGCCTGGCTCGATCACCTGCTGAAACATCGCCGCAACGAGCTGATCGCCAGGCACGCGCTGATCATCGAGGTGCTCTCCGACCCCGACCTGCACGCCCGCCTGGCGGGCAGCCTGTTCTCTCTGGAGCGCGCCACCGAGCTGTTCACCGCGCTCGGCGCCACCGACCCCGCGGCCGCGGCAGGGGACTTCCTCGCCCTGCTGGAGGGACTGGTCTTCGACCGCTTCGCCGGTCTGCGCGCGGATCGGCCCGCGACCGTCGAGCAGCTCACCCGTCCACTCTCACAGTTTCTGGCGAACGCCAGTTGTGACTATTCCCAGCCCAATTCGGAATAGGGCGCCGCTGAATTGAGCGCGGCAATCCCGAGCGCCGAATATTCGATCAGGTCGGCGGGGAGATCATTCAGTGGAAACCATTGCAGCGCATAGCATTTGTCGGGTTCCCTATTGAAAGGCTCGCCCCGCCAGCGCTCGGCGCGAAAGAACAGGCCGAGTCGTGAATCGCGGCCCGGGGCGGTCACATGGGCGACGTGGACGAGCCGAAGAGCGGCGGGCTCGAGCTCGACCCCGATCTCCTCCATGGCTTCGCGCACCGCGCCCACTGCGGCGGACTCGCCCGCTTCGAGCTTCCCCGAGGGCAGATGCCAGCGATTGTCGTACTTGTCCCCGCTGCGGCGCAGGCTCAGCAAGATCCGATCGTCGCGGATCAGGAGGATGTGGACATCGACCAGGTGGCGTGGGGTCACCCTGCCGAGCCTACGAAACCGGGGACCTGCGTCACTGCGGTCCGGGCGAGACGCGCATCCCGTCGAGAACGATCTCGATCGCGAGATACGCGGCCTCGCGGGCGTCGACCTCGGAACCACCCAGCTGCGGAACGAGGCCCTGCGAGGCCGCGATGCCACCGACACCCCACGTATTGAGGAAGAAGTACGCGGTCGAGACCGCGCCCGGCCGGAACACACCGTCTCGCTGCGCGCGCGCCAGGACCGCGTGCGCCCGGTGCTGGACCGGGACGATGTAGGTGTCACGCATGTAATCGAAGCGCGGGCCGGGTCGCGCCGATTCCTGATGGATGACGCGCGCGAGCGCGGGTTGATCGATGGTGATGTCGACCCACCGGCGCATGAGTGTACGAACCAGCTCCACCGGACCTCCGGTCTCGACCGGCGGCCGGAACACGTCCTGATCGATGCGGGCGAAGCCGTGGTCGACGGCGGCGGTCCAGGCGCCTTCCTTGGACTGGAATCGTTCGTAGATCAGATTGTGGTTGACCCGGAGACGACGGCACAGCGAGCGCAGCGACGTGCCCTCGAAACCCGAGTCCGCGAACGCCTCGAGGATGAGGTCAAGTAGTACATCGTCCTCGACCAAACGGGTGCGCACCGCGTCACGCTACCCGGCGCGATCGGCCGGGAGGCCGGCGAGCACGCCGATCTGGTCGGCCAGGCTGTCGACGAAGGCATCGCGCGGAATAGCCGGCCTGCTCAGGACATAGCGGACCGGCAAGTTCAGGCACAGCTGGGTGGCCAGCCAGCAACCGGTGTCGAGCCGGGTGCCGCGCAGCGGCGTTCCCAAGAGGAGGAAGGCCGTGCGCATGTGCTCCTCCAGTCGCACGTGGATCGCCTCGCGTGTCTTCGGGGACACCAGCCGGGGCGCTTCGTCGACGGTCACTTCAAGCAGACGGCGGTTCTGTTCGAGAACGGTGAGCATGGTCTCCACGATCTGCTCGAACACCGCCCGGTCGACCCGGTCGAGACGCGCGGTGGTGGCGGTGAGCGAATTCCCGAGCGCGAGGAGAAAGCGGTCGAGCACACCGCGGATCACATCGTCCTTTTCGCTGAAGTAGTAGTACAGCGAGCCCGGGCTGACCCCCGCTTCGGCGGCAATCTTGTTGGTGGAGGCGCCCTCGTATCCGTACCTGAGCAGAACACGAGCCCCCGCCTCGATGATCCGCTCGACCATGGCCTCGGAGCGCTGCTGCTGCGGTGTATTTCGGGTGCCTGCTCGCCTCTTCGCCGGCATCGCGGCCTCCTCGTCGAAACCCTTGAATACGAGTTGAACTCGAATTTCGGCCAACCATAACCTGACACCTGTCAGCTTGGCGGGGGAATCAGGTGCCGGAGGTACGCACAATGACTCGAATCGCGACAACACTCGCCACCGCGGCGTTGGCCTTGGCCATGGGCGCGGTCGCGCCACAACAAGCGGGCGCGCTGCCCGAATTCGCGATCACCGTCGCGACTCCGGCCGACGACGGACCGCATCCCGGGTCGCGCACCGAATGGTGGTATTTCAACGTCATGAACCCGGCTACCGGGGAGGCGTTCATCTACGCCCAGCAGTCGGTCCCGATCCCACAGGTCACCACTTTCTGGTACGACGCGGTGGGCAACAAGAACCACCTCACGTCCCCGACGACCCCGCCGGCAGCCACGTCGCAGCCGTCCGCATGCAGCAACGCCGGCTGCTTCCGCTACGACAGCGATCGCCGGGCGTACCACCTGACCTTCGCGTACAACGGGGTCTCCGGCGACATCTGGTTCGACGACATCAAACCCGGTGTCACTTCGGGCCCGAGTGTCTACGACAACCAGTGGATGGCCTGGACCAACGCCATCGCGACCTCGACAACGTCCGGGTGGATCCTCCCCGCAGGCGCGCCCGGCCCGATCAGCATCGACGGCTGGCGCGGCTACCACGACCACAACTGGGGCGACTTCGATCTGGCCGACCAGACCTACACCGGCTGGGAATGGGGCGGTTCACACGAGCCGGACGGCGCGGCCAAGGTGATGGGTGGCGTCGTCGACAGCCACAACAACTACCACGGCGTGCTGGTCGAAGTGGACGCGCGGTACCCGCTTCTGCCGGGCGAACGGCCCGATCGGCGGAACAGCCATGCGCCTGTCGGACTACGCCGAGGTCGCGGGCTTCGCCTATCCGACGAAGGTACGCACCGCCTGCACCGCCATGGGCGACATCCCCGCCCAGACCTGGACCACGACCGGCGGCGCGCACCTCGTGGACTTCCTCGCCTTCAAGTTCACCGAAAACCCCGGCACGACCGGCAACGGCTCGGCCGCCCTGGTCGAGCACTTCCGCACCCTGCCCACACTGGGCTCCTGAAAGGACATTCCACTGATCACCGAGTCGGACGAAGAAATGCACGAATCGGGCCGGAGCCCGCACTGGCAGGAGAGCTTCTATTTCAATTGGTCCACCGCGGACGGCAGGTCGTTCGGCCTGACCCGAATCGGGGTCGACCACGCGTCGGGCACGGGTGACGCGGTGGTCGTCATGCTGCACGACGGTGCGCCGGAACTGGTGTACGGCGCGGTCGGGGTCGATCTGTCACCGGAGGCCGCGCGCAGGCCGGTCGCGGACGGTCTCACCGTCGGCCGCCTGACCTACACGATGGTCGAACCACTGCGATGCTGGCGAATCTCGCTACGCGGCCGCGATGCACTGGACCTGGTCTGGCGGTCGAGTACCCCCGCTGTCGACTTCCACGCCGGCTTTCCCGGCGACAAGACCGAGGTTCAGCGCCATTTCGAGCAGTCCGGCCGGGTGGAGGGCGAGATCCGGGTCAACGGTCGCACGGCGCGGATCTCCGGGCTCGGCCAACGGGACAAGTCCTGGGGTGTGCGTGACTGGAACGGCATTCGGGGCTGGGAATGGATCGTCGGCCACTTCGGCGATGATCTGGCTTTCAACGCCACGCTCACCGATATCGGCGGGGTGAGAACGCCGACCGGGTACGTCTTCGACGCGTCCGCGACCGATCCGGTGCGCCTGGTGCGCGAGGTCGGCATCGAGTACTCCGGCGCGGATCCGCACCGGCCCGAAGCCGTGCGACTGCGAATCCACACCGACGTCGAGACCTATCTGATCTCCGGCCGCGCCCGCGCTCGCATCCCGCTCTACAAGAAGGGCCTGTTCATCGAAGAGACCCAGTTCGGGTTCGAATGCGAACACGGCGACCGAGTACGGCAGGGCACCGGAGTCGTCGAACACGCCTACCACGTGAAGCTTTCGGGGCTGGCCATGCGTCTGCCCCGGCTGCTGCCGGTGCTGAAGATGGCCAAGGAGGCGACGCGATGATCGAACGGCTCACCGCGGACACCGAAGCACCCTCGACCGATATAGGGGGCAAGCCCCCCGGC
>NZ_JBHXMY010000109.1:4566-13661 GCF_042720195.1 Nocardia sp. NPDC058497
GGTGTTGGGGGGGGGGGCCTGGGGTCGCCCGGGGCGGGGGCGGGGTCTCACGTGGGCACCGGCGGCGCCGCGTTGATCGACCGGCACCCCGCGCCCCCCCACGCCCCCTCGACCGAGATCGGGGGCAAGGCCGCGGGCCTGGTACGACTGCTTGCCGCGGGGCTTCCGGTGCCGGAGGCGTGGGTCGTGCCGACACGCGTCTCCCGTGACGCCACGCTCGCACAGCAATGCCTGCGGACCGAACTGCCGGCCTGGTGGGCCGCAGTGACCGGCCAATTCCCCGGAAGTCGTTGGGCGGTCCGTAGTTCCGCGGTCGCCGAAGACATGGCCGGGGCGTCCTTCGCCGGTGTCTACGACACCGTGCTCGGGGTGGACTCCGCCCAGGCTTTGACTCGCGCGGTCGAGAAGTGCTGGGAATCCCTGGGCCGTGACCGGGCCGCGAACTATCTCGGTGCGCAAGGCATGGACTCCGCCGGCGGTATCGCGGTGGTGCTGCAGCGCATGATCGAAGCGGACACCGCCGGGGTGATGCTCACCGAGAACCCGCTGGCACCCTTCGACGACCACCTGGTGATCGATGCGGCCTGGGGTCTGGGCGAAGCTGTCGTCTCCGGGCACACCGAGCCGGATCATCTGGTGGTCGGACGTGATTCGGGTGCTGTACTCAGCACTCGAATCGGCGCCAAACACGTCGAGTCGGTGTGGGACGAGGGTCTCGTCGCGCGTGCGGTCGCACCGGATCGGCGCGATATCTGCTGTCTGAACCCTGCGCAGGTCGGCGCACTGCATACGCTCGCAGGCAAAGTCGGTGCCACCATCGGCCCACGTCGCGACCTGGAGTGGGCTATCGAACAGGATCGGCTGTACGTGTTGCAGGACCGGCCGATCACCGGGTTGCCGCCGCGGCAACCACAGCAGGTGTGGTCGCGCCGTTTCGGGGACGAGTACCTCGCCGAATACACCACCCCGCTCGGGCACGATCTGATGAACGGCTGGCTGGCCGGACCCAATATCGACGAGGTCGCCGAGTTGCAGGGCAGGCCGGAAATCACTGCGCTGCAGAAGTTCCGTCGTCACGAGGGACACATCTACCTCAATGGCGAGTACGCGCTCGAGCTGGTCAAGGTGATACCGAAGAAGCTGCGCGCAGGCGGACCGCCCGTCGCCTGGTTCGACCCCGTCTTCGGGCAACGTCTGCTGGACGCGCCGTTCGAGCCGAAGCTGTTGCTGCGCATGCTGTTCGCACCGTTGCGAGACACCGGCCGTGGCGGACCCAACGAGAACCTCGCGGCGCTGGTGGAGCATTGCGCTGCCCTCGATGCCCGCCTGGCGCCCAAGCTACGCCAGGACTACACCGCGTTGACCGACCACCAGTGGCGGACCCAATTCGCAGAGGCGGACACCTTCGGACGCGACCACTTCCGGGTGATCCGCTGGGGTATGGGCCATTACGGCCCGCTACTGCACGGGCTGCTCGCCAAGCTGGCGGGGTCGGGTGAATCCGGCCAGGTCCTGATCAGCGGGCTGCCCGGCACCAAGACCGCCGAGATCAATCGCGACCTGTGGGACCTGAGCCTGATCGCACGCCGTCACCCCGGCCTGCTGACCGGGCTGCGTGGCGACACACCCGGTGCACAGCTCCGCGCGGACACCGGCGATGCCGAGTTCTGGTTATGGTTCGACAGCTTCCTGCGCACCCACGGGCACCGGTCGTCGACCAGGGAGATCTCGGCCTGCCGCTGGCACGAATAGCCGGACGCGGTCCTGGCGCTGGTGCGGGCCCAGGTGCGCGCCGAGACGCCAGGGACCAGCCCGGCGGCGTTCGAAGCCGCCGCCCGGCTGCGCCGCCGCGAGGAGGAAGGACGCGTGCGCGCGGCCGTCCACCCGATCCGGCGCGTGGTGTTCGACCGTGTGCTCGCGCTGTCGCAGGCGTACACGGTGTATCGGGAGAACCAGCGCTATCACCTCGACTACATCCTCGACCACCTGCGCCAGCTGTTGTTGGAGCAGGGACGCCGGCTCGCCGGGCGCGGCCTGCTCGACGACCGGGCCGACGTGTTCCTGCTCTCGGGACCGACGTTCTGGCAGTTGGTGGAGCGTACCGACGACATCGATACCGAGGCCGTCGCCGCCGAGGTGGCGCACGCCCGCGACCATCGGGTTCGGCACGCGAACCGGTTGCCTGCCGCGTATCTGTTCGACGACGTGCCGACCGAGGGCCGCGCCGGGAACACCGACATCGATGTCGAGGGCTCGTTCCGTGGGCTCGGCGCATCCGCCGGGCGGGCCGAAGGCGTGGTTCGCGCGGTCACCACCCTGGCTGATCTGGCTTCGGTCGAACCGGGGGACATCCTGCTCGCCTCCAATATCGATCCCGGCTGGACGAGTGTGTTTCCGCTCGTCGCAGGCCTGGTGACCGAGACCGGTGGCATCCTCTCGCACGGCGCGATCCTGGCTCGCGAGTACGGAATCCCGACGGTGACCAGTCTCGACGGGGCAATGGGCCTGTTGCCGAGCGGCACTCGCGTTCGGGTGGACGGCTCGGCGGGCACGGTCACCGTGCTCGACTGATCGGCCGGCCGACGGGAAACGATGATGGTCCCGGCTCGACCCAACCGGGACCATCACTGTCAGCTCAGAAGCCGCACAGGCACTGCACCGGGGTGATCTCGGTGTAGCTCTTGCCGGTGACCGCCTTGCCGTCGACGGTGCCGGTCACGGTCGCCGCCCCCTCCCAGTAGTCCAGGTCCGGAAGGATGAGGTTGGACTCCTGATCCTGCTGCTTGGGCGTGATGGTGAAGCTGCCGCCGGGCACGTGCACCTCCCAGCCGCTGGTGTAGGTCCGGTTGCTGCGCGGTGATTTCCAGGTTCCGGCGGGGGTCATCGACAGTTCACCCGCGGCCAGCTCGGTGGTCTTTCCGTTGGGCTCGATTCGGGTACCGAACTTGGTGGAGTACTGACCATCGGGGCCCTTCACCAGGAAGATCATGTAGTCGACGCCGTTGTCGAGCTGGACGCTGTACCAGTCCCACCCGGCGGTGGTGCCGCCATCGAACCACTGATGGTCCATCCACGCCTCACCGCCGGTGATGGTGACCGTCGTCCCGTGGTCCTTGATGGTGCCTGACACGTCGAGACCGGTCCACGAGTAGTAGCCGCTGTCGCCGAACGGCGCGAACTGGACGAATCCGTCGCCACCGTGCGGTGCCGCGGGTTTGCTGGCGGTCGTGCGGATGTCGAGCACGTAGTCGCCCCAGGAGACGTTGCCCGCGATGGTGTTGTTGCCGTCCTTGCCGCGCAGCACCCAGTCCTGCAGGCCCACATCGAAGCCGCCGCCCGCGGGGTCGACGGTGATCCCGATATCGTTCTTGTTGCCCTGGGTGTAGGTATTGCGCTGTAGGTCGGTCACGGCCATATGGTGGGCGAGACCGTCGAGCCCGATTGCCGGGTGATTCCGGAACAGCGTCGACTGGAATCCGTATTTGCGGACACTTCCGTCGGGCGCCTTGCCCTCCAGATGACCGGTGACATACCACCATTCCATCTGCTTCGAGTGACTTCTCTCGTTTTCCGCAACGAATTGCGCGGGCGTGGGCGCCGCAGATGCCTGACCCGCCAGGCCGATAGACTGTGCGGCAACAACTGTCGCGACAATCGACGCCTTGACGAAGCGACGGATATGCCGGTCGCGACCTCGGACAACGGATGTGAACAATGAACCCTCCTCGTTCGGGTTCACCGAAATTAGACCCGTCCGAGATTCGACTTCAATTCGCGTTCAGCAGCCGGCGAGCGGCAATGGGAATCGGATATAACCAATGGTGACCAGCTCACGCGAGACGGATTCACCCCGCGTTTCGATACGGCGCTCGGACGGTAGTCGAATTGAAGTCGACCGAAGCGGACCACGTTGCGGCGGTGCCACGGCGAGGTGGCCGGAACGCGGCGGAGGGGGGGGGGGGGGGGGGACCCCCCGGCGCGCCCGCGCGCCCCCCTATGGTGGGGGCGCCCCCCCGGAGCCCCCCAGCCCGCCCGGCGCGGCGGCGGCGGTCGGCGTCGCGCCGGCCAGCTGTGTCCAGCCCAGGAGCGTCCCGATCTCCACCTGCTGCGTGTCGGCGATCTGGTCGGCCAGCCTGCGCACGGTCGGATCGGCGGCCGGATCGAGGCGTTCGGTAAGGATCAGCGCCTGCTGGTGGTGGGCGGTCATGTCCTGGACGAAGCCCAGCTCGGTCGCGGTGAGTACCGGTGCGGCCGTTGCTGTTTCGGGAATCAGCAGCGGACGCAATGCCGCGCCGAGCACCAGCAGAAACGCGGCGGCGGCACACAGCGCCGCCACCCGGATCACCCGGATCATCCTCACGACCCGACCGTGGATTGCTGATCCGCCGGCGGCGAATACACCGCGTTGTCGAGCTGCAACACCATGAACCCGTTGTCGGAACAGGTGACATAGAGCTGATCACCCCGCCACTCCGGCGGCGAGAAACACCAGTCGCTCGACATGTCACCGAACGCGATATCGCCTGCGCGAGATGTCAATACCTGCGCCGGATCGAACAGTCCCTCCGCCATCGCCCGCAGCGCGGCGGGCGCGCTCATGACCGGAACACCGATGATCGAGGCCAGCGCGTGCGGCGAGTTCCAGACTTCCAGATTGCGCCCGGTCCGCGCAGGCGGATTGAAGTACGCGATCTCGCGGATGGCGTCCGGGTCGCGCACGTCGAACACCCGGATCCCGGAGGAGATCCAGCCGCACGCGAGCGCCGTCGGATTGTCGGGGCGATCGGCCGCGCAGTAGTGCGATTCGTAGGAGAACGCCGAACCACCCATCGACGACCCGACACCGGCGTCGATATTGCCCGGCAGATTGATCTCGAGCTTGATCTTCGCGGCGATCCGCGGCGCGCTGTCGTCGGAGACATCGATGAGTTTCACACCGCCGGAACCACCTTCGTCGACGGTGAAGATGTGCGGCACGCCGTCGTAGGTGACCGGCACGCTGTGCTGGGTGGCCCACCCGTCGGTCCAGAACGTCCGGCCCAGGTGTGGCACCTGCGGATTCGGATCGCGTCGCTGCACCGCACTCACATCGAGCACGGTGAAACCGCCGAGCGCGGAGATGTAGAGCCGGTTCCCGTCCGGGCTCACGCCGAGCCCGTGCGCCTCGATCCCGGTCAGCCCCTGCCAGACGACGCGCGGCTGGGCCGGATCGGTCAGATCGATGGCACTGAGGAAGCCGGGCACCACACCCGACGCCCAGTACGTGCGCCCGTCGGGGGAGAAGCCGCCCTCGTGGGTCGTGATCGGCAGCGGCATCAGCAGATTCGACCCGGTGCCCGGATTGAGCAGCCGCGGATGCGCGCAATCGGAGATGTCGTACACCGACAGATATCCCGCGCCGAGACCGACCGGGACACCCGTGCCGACCAGCAGCTTGCGAGTCGTGTTGACCTTCAACGTCTCCCAGGTCCCCGCCAGCATCGCAGGCTCCACGAGCGTCGCCGTCAGCCGGGGGTTCGCGGGATCGGACACGTCGAGTACCTGTACGCCCTGGTGCTCGCTGAGCATGTTGCCGGGGAAGAAGGTGCCGACATAGGCGCAGTGCTCGAAACTCGTGGACGTGATGCCCGCACCGCGGCCCTGATAGTTGCCCACCATCGACATATTGCAGCGATAACCCCGCGTGCTGCGGCCACTGTCTCGGTCACCGGCGGGCACATCGCCCTGCAGCCCGGTTTCCGGCAGCGACCCCGGTCCGCACTCCGCCCGCGGCACCGAGGTCCGCCCCACATCGAGGAATTCCCGCACCGCACCGTTGAGCTCGCCGAACGGATCCGCCGCCGACCCGGCAGGTATCCCGATGCCGACCAGTGCGGTGACCACCGCCAGCGTCGCGAAACGCACCACCGACCGACTTCCCCGTGCGCGCATCCGTTGTCTCCCGACCATCACAAAACCCCCAACTGACCCAGACAGTTGTCCGTTGCTTTGGATGGTAAATCGGGTGCGGCCGTCGCGTGGGTGGTTTCGCCGATCCGGCCGCTCGTCCAGCGGGTCGAATCCCCCACCCCGGTGACGGAACGCTGTACGGTTGCCTGAGTTACGGCAGGTGCAGCTGGCGGGACGTCTCCGCGACCGGAAAGGACTCGGATTCCATGTCGAACGATGTCGCAGGCAGGTCCGACGGTCCGGACGCAACCGGAGGAGTGGTAGCGGGACGATCGCCGGGAAGGTACCGGCTGGACCGATTCGTCTTCAGCGCCACCGCGATCGGCGCGCTGGCCTTCGTCGCCTGGGGCGTCCTCGACGACGAGAGCCTCGCCTCGGCCGCCGGATCCGCGCAGAAGTGGGTCATCACCAATACCGGCTGGCTGTTCGTTCTGGTGGCGACGGCGTTCGTCATCTACGTGATCTGGCTGGCGGTCAGCAGATACGGGCGGATCCCGCTCGGCGCCGACGACGAGAAGCCCGAATTCCGCACCGTCTCCTGGATCGCGATGATGTTCAGCGCGGGCATGGGCATCGGACTGATGTTCTGGGGTGTCGCGGAACCGTTGTCGCACTTCGTGAGTCCGCCTCCGCACACCGCCGAGCCGGGCACGCCCGCCGCCGCCGAGGTCGCGATGGCGACCACGCTGTTCCACTGGACCCTGCACCCGTGGGCGATCTACGCCGTCGCCGGTCTGGCCATCGCGTACGGCACCTTCCGAAAAGGCCGCTCGCAGTTGATCTCCGCGGTGTTCCAGCCGCTGCTGGGCCGGCACGCCGAGGGTATCGGCGGCCGCGCCATCGACATGATGGCGATCTTCGCGACGCTGTTCGGGTCGGCCGCCTCCCTCGGCCTCGGCGCACTGCAGATCGGCGCGGGCATGGAGTTCAACGGCTGGATCGACGGCATCGGCAAAATCGGCCTGGTGGCCATCATCTCGGGCCTGACGGTCGCCTTCGTGCTGTCGGCGGTATCCGGGGTGGAGCGCGGTATCCAGTGGTTGTCGAACATCAATATGGTGCTGGCACTGGCGATCGCGGCGTTCGTCTTCGTCGCCGGGCCGACCCTGTTCGTGCTCAATATGGTCCCGACCTCGATCGGCGACTACGTGGAGCTGCTGCCGACGATGGCCTCCCGCACCGGCGCCGGTGACGACGCGATGCAGGGCTGGCTGTCGAGCTGGACGATCTTCTACTGGGCCTGGTGGATCTCGTGGACGCCGTTCGTCGGCATGTTCATCGCCCGGATCAGCCGCGGCCGCACCATCCGCCAGTTCGTCACCGGCGTGCTGCTGGTGCCCAGCGTGGTGAGCCTGCTGTGGTTCGCGGTCTTCGGCGGGGCGGGCATCGCCGAGCAGACCGAAGACGCCGCCCTCACCGAGGCCGACGGCTCCGTCGACTCGAACTTCGCCCTGTTCCACCTGCTCGACCAGTACCCGATCACCTCGGTCACCACGGTGGTGGTGATGATCCTGGTCGGCATCTTCTTCGTCTCCGGCGCCGACGCGGCCTCCATCGTGATGGGCACCCTGTCCGAACGCGGCAATATCGAACCGTCCCGGCTGATCGTCATCTTCTGGGGCTCGGCCACCGGCGCGGTCGCCGCGATCATGCTGGTGATCGCCGACTCCGACAATCTCGGCGGCGCGCTGACCGGCCTGCAGGCGCTGACGACGGTGGTCTCGCTGCCGTTCCTGGTGGTGATGGCGGCCATGTGCGTCTCGCTGTACAAGGACCTGCGTGAGGACCCGCTCATCCTGCGCGCCGACCGCGGCATCGAGCTCGTCGAGATCGCCGTCGACAAGGGCACCGAACTCCACGAAGGCGACTTCGCGCTGGTCACCGAACCCACCGACGACGAGGTCGAACAACAGCCCGACCGCGGCTAGCCCGCTGCTCCGACCCGCTCGAGCACCGCCGAGAGGTCGGCACAGGCCTGCCACAGACGACCCCGCAGCGCGTCGGCCGACTCGGCGATCGTGGCCTGCGCACGCACGTAATCGGCTCGCCCACTGGGCGTTTCGATCCGAACCGGCTCATAGCCGAACTCACGCAGATCGTACGGACTGGCCCGCATATCGAGTTCGCGTGCGGTGCAAGCGAGCTCGAAGCAGTCGAGCAGCAGATCCGACGAGATCAGCGGCGCCAGCTTGAACCCCCACTTGTAGAGATCCATATTGGCGTGCAGACACCCAGGCTGCTCCCGCAGCACCTGATCGGCCCGAGTCAACGGTTCGGCATTCCGTCCGACCGCATCGGGAGTGAAGAACCGAAACGCGTCGAAGTGCGTGCAACGCAACGACATCGACTCCACCACCGCATCGGTCCCCGCATGCCCGAGCCGCAACGGCACCTGCTGATGCCGGACATCATCGGTCCGATACACCATCGCCCACTCATGAAGCCCGAAACACGACAGCTGCGCCGGCCGCCCGGCCGTCGCGCCCAGCAGCCGACCCACGAACTCGACGGTGTCCCGCCGCTTCACCAGATAAGCCGGATCGGCGGTGAACACCTCACCCTCCACCCGGTGATAACCGCGCGCCCCCGCGTAGTCCCGCGCATCGTCCAACCCGATGCCGAACCCGGGATGCCAGCGCCGCAACTGCGACGGCTTGTTGCCGTAGTAGGTGAACAGAAAATCGATCACCGGATGCGTGGTACCCGCCGCCCGCCGCTCCAGATACGGCCCGACCAGCCGATCGAGCCGCTCCCTGTGCTCCTGCGCGCACGCCTGCCACTCGACCGTAGGCAATACCCGCAGGTCGAGAGCATGGGTCAAGTCGTCGTGCGCGCTCACCTGGCTATTCTCCCGCACCGGTCTGCGGAGACTGAGCCACCCCGAACGCCACGCTCGGGGCGGCGACACCCTCCCGAATTGTGGATATCGGGGAGATTGCCATGACACCAGGACGGGACTGGTGGACGAAGCGGCGGGTTTTCGCGGCACTTACACGAAATTGTCCATCCGATCTGCGTCGATAGAATGTTGCCGAATGGTCAGTCCGCGGCCCACCGATCCAGATCCTGCAGAGGAGTCTCCCGTGCCAGCAACCCAGGCTCCGACGGGCGCGCAGGGGGCGAGTCGATCATGAGCGGGGCCATGT